>JABMQG010000306.1 GCA_013203365.1 Planctomycetota bacterium
GAATTAAGAGTCCGCCAGGCTTGAGAACGGAGTAGCACTGGGCATAGACCTGTAGCATGGCTGCCAGATATGAAGATGATTTGAGATTACCTATGTTGGTAGGATTATCTAAATTATAAGCCTTGTTATCACTCGACTCATAATCTGGCTGATAGTCACCACGTTTTATAGAAGCCGAGCCTTTAGTGCCACTTCTAATAGTTTGGTTCTCGTATGGCGGTGAGGTTACTATGTGTGATACTGGCTTGCAGGGCTTATCCTCTGTGTAGCTAATACGCCTTGCTGTACCCTGAGACCAGCGACCATACTTTTCTTCATTACCGCCGGCGAGTGGGCTTTCTTTTGGCACTGGCCGGGACGGTGCTGGGAGGCTGTCGGGTGGGCTTGCCGTCGGCCACCGTGGAGTTGTTGGCACCGCCATTGTCGCCCCGGGCCCTTGTTACGCTGGCGGAATTATTGCCGGCGGTAACCACACCGCCTGTCAAACCCAGCGATGTTCCCACCGCCGAGAGTGCCCGCACCCTGCTGGATGAGGCGAAAGAACACCTCGCCAATGGCCAGGCGGCAACTGCCCTGCTCAAGGCGAAGAAGGCGTCTGGTCTTGATCCCAAATCGATGGAGGTCCAACGCCTGCTGGGCTTGAGCCACGCGGCCCTTGGCGAGTTGGCTAAGGCCGCCGGCCCGCTCGAAACAGTTGCGCAAACTGCCGGGGACGACATTCGCGTACAGATGTTGTTGGGCCAGATTGCCGAATCAGCCGGTCGGCTCGCAGATTCGACTGTGCTCTACCGCAGGGCCTTGGCATGCAGCAACACTGCCGAAGAGATAGTCCTGACCTGCCAATGCCATCTCGCCCTTGCCGAGGCCCTTGCACAACAAGGATATATCACGGCCTCACTTGAATGCTTGGCCCGGGTGACGGCGGATTTGGACAGCCACGGCGGTCAACTCGCCGGATCGTCGGCACTGCGCCTGCTGATTGAGGCCCCTGAGACGCTTCTGGTCCGACGTGGTCAACTGTTGATGCTGCTGCGTCGAAACGCCGAGGCCGCGGAGGTCCTCGACGCTGCCTACCGGCAAAACAAGGCATCGCCCTCGGCTGCGACGCTGCTTATGAAAGTACTGGTGGCGTCAAAGCAGTTCGACAAGGCAGAGGCCTTTATGCTGGAGGTGCTTCGCGGGGCCATGCTGCCGAGGCGTGCAGCCGAGATGATTCAGGCACTATACCGTGGCATGGCCGACAGCGACGGCCCAAACCGCCTGCTGCGGGCTTACATGACCTATCAGCCCAACCCGCCCGCGCAGGTTCTTCTGCCTATTGCCCAGGTCGCCTACCAAATGGGTCAGATGGATCAGGCGATAGCCATGCTCGCCGATCATTTCCAAGGCTCAGACGAGCCGAAAGCTGTCGCACTGCAACTGGCAGGCTGGCTGTTCGCTGATGGGGGCGGTAACGAGGCCCTGGCCGTACTTGCCGATCTGCTGGTGCGGATGCCCTCTTCCGGCGACGCGGTTGCCGGGCAGATAGCAAGAACGCCGACTAAAGCCCTGTCGGTGCCGCTGGCCATTGAAATTGCTGAATCCGCGCAGGCTGATGTATCGGACCGAAAGTCCGCCCTGCACTATCTGGCTGGACTGGTTGCCCAGCGAGAGGGCCGTACCGAACTGGCCGATCAGCAGTGGAACCAGGCTCTGAAGGCCAATCCGAAGTTCCTTCCGGCATACGAGGCCCTGGCGAAAAGCCTAATCAAGCGCAGGCAGTCCGAAGGCCTCATCGACCTGGCCAAGGCCGCCCGAGATGCAGGCGGCCTTGGCTGGAGTGACTACCTTCTTGGCTGGCGCCTGCTGGAAACCGGCCAGATCGGCGAGGCCGTAGAGCATCTCCAGCGTGCGGTCAAAGAGAACCCGTCGTGTGTGCCTGCTCGCAGGCTGCTCGGCTTGGCCTGTCTTCACGCAAATAAGCTCGTTCCTGCCGAGCGGTTCCTTGCCGAGGCGGTCAAAGATGGCGATGATCGATCAGCCGAGGTGTTGGTTGGGCTTTACCTGCAGCAATATCTTCGACTTAGGGACAGTGCCGCTACGCTGGCACAAGGCTGGCTCGGCAAGGCGGGCTCGACGGTACAGAGCTTGCTGGCAGTCGATATCGATAACGTTACCGGCCTTCGCCTTGCGGCGACGATCCAGCAGGCCAGCGGGCATTATCTCACCGCCAAGAAAACGATGGGCCGACTGTTGACCTTGGCCCCGGATGACGCCGAGGTTCGGCTGGTGAATGTGCGGGTGGAAGGGCGAGGCTGTTTGGCACGCGAAGTGATGGGCCGACGGCGGTTCGAACGTGCACAAAACGACCTGCAACACGTCCTGACTATTGATCCTGACAACCTCGAAGCCCTGAGTTTGCTTGCAAGTGTCCAGGCCGCCCGCCATCGCTACGCCGATTCCGCCGCCGTGCTGGACAAACTCCGCACCCTAAAGAGCGGCGATGTGGAAATCGTTTTTCGATACGCCGTGGCGCTTCGTAAATCCGGCCGGAGCCAAGCCGCGGCGGACGTGTTAGCCGGGATAGCTGCAAAATCGGACACACTGCACCACCGGCTGCTTTATGTTACCGCACTGACGGAGATTGGCCGGTTCGACCAGGCCGTTGACGTCCTCACAAAATGGATTGCTGAACGGGCCGAGACCTCACGTCCGTACCAGCTTGCCCTGGCCCACGTATACGCCAAGGCCGGCAATGCTGAAAAGGCCGATGCGGTCCTGGCCCAGCTCAACGCCGGCCTTTCTCCCGACACCGAGCCGGACAAGCTGATGCTTCTGGCGGCAAAGATGGAAGTTGCCGCACTAACCAAACGGTACGCTCTGCTGGAAGGGCAGGCGGCCTCTTGGCTCGACAGCATGCCGCCAGCAATTTGGCTCAAGCGAGCCGAGGCCGACGAGTTTTTGCCCATGTTGATGGCCGAGGTGTCGATTCGGTATGACCGCAGGCCAACCCCTCTCGACCGGATCGCCGTAGTGCGGGCTGGCACACCAGTGGAACTGGCGAGCGGATTGTTGTGGCGAGCTGGCCGGCTCGACCGGGCCGAGAAGTTCTCCCTGGGCCAGATCCGCCGATTGACTGACATGGGCGGCGAACATGCAAAGCTGGCAGGGGTGCTTCGCGTCAGCCTGATTCGGCAATTGTGTTTGGCGGATCGGCCCGCCAGGGCAAGGCGATTATACGAACGATTCCTAGCCGACGATGGCGAAAACTTCGATCTGCTGATGATCTCACAGATGGTATACACCGCAGCCAATACCCGCGACAATGCGAAAATCACTCAACTGCTTCAGCACGCACTGACGCTGAGGCCCAACGATGAAAACGCCAACAACAACCTCGGATATCACTGGGCGGATCGCGGAATCCGTCTGGACGAGTCCGAGCTGCTCATCCGCAAGGCCTTGTTGGTGGCGAACCGGCCAAACGTCCAGGATTCCCTCGGCTGGGTTAACTACAAAAAGGGCGAATTCAATACCGCGTTGAGATTCCTGCTGCCGGCCCTGGGAAGCGACCAGGGAGACAACGCGGTAATGTACGATCATGTCGGCGACACCTATTGGCGGCTTGGGCAAAAAGACGAGGCTATTGCCATGTGGACCCAAGCTGCCGACTTGGCCGAGGTGGACGAAGCCTGCCAGGGCCACATGCTCGACCAAGACACTCGTCGAGTCGCGCGGCAGGCCATGAAGAAGATACAGGCCGTCAGACGCGGCCATATTCCGCCGGCGGCGCCTTTGGGCGAGGGGCCCGGGCCGAATTGATCCGGCAATAAGCGATTGTAAAGAGCACCTGAGAACCTGTTTGTGCTAACTTCAGGAGGCGTCATGTCCGGACACAGTAAGTGGAAAAAGATCAAGCGGGACAAGGCCAGCAATGACGCTCGTCGAGGCCAACAGTGGAGCAAGATCGCCAAGCGAATAATCGTGGCGGCCAAGGCCGGCGGCGGCAACCCCGACGACAATCTGGGCCTTCGATACGCCATCGAAGAGGCCCGCAGTGCTAATATGCCCAACGAGACGATAAAAAACGCCATCAAGAAGGGCACCGGTGAACTGGGCAGCACGCACTACGAGGAAATGACATACGAAGGCTACGGCGCCGGCGGCGTGGCGGTGATGTGCGAATGCCTCACCGACAACCGCAATCGGACCGCGCCGGAACTACGCAGAATCTTCGAAAACGCAGGCGGACAACTCGGCAGCTCCGGGTGTGTGGCTTGGATGTTCCACAAGAAAGGCACGTTCACAGTCGAAGCCGACAAGACCGACGAGGAGAACCTCATGGACGTGGCCCTGAGCGCAGGGGCAGAGGACGTGCTCAGCGAACTGGATACTTACGATGTCATCTGCGACGTCGGCCAGTTCACCGCCGTCAAACAAGCACTAGCCGACGCCGGTATTCAGACGGTCTCGGCCAGCATCAGTCAGGTGCCTGTCAATACCATCCAAATCGCCGACGTCGACCACGCTCGGCGCGTCCTTCGCCTGATGGACAACCTTGACAACCACGAGGACGTGCAGAACGTCTACGCCAATTTCGACATCCCCGACGAGCTCTTGAGCAAGGCCCAAGGAGACTGAGAGGCCCTCCGCTGCACTGCGTTGAATCCTTAAGCTGCTCTGGTGAAAAGCCCCGGCCTTAACATCCTGCGGAATCCGTTCATAGGTTAGCCACACGGGGTGGGCGGAGGGCATTCGCCTTGTTTTGTGATGGTCCGTAATTTCTTACTTGACAAAAGGTTAGTTGTGCTATAAAATTATATTATAGTCGTGAGGCAAAAGAAAAGGGAGCAGCCCGGTTAGCACGGTGACATGCGGCTCGGCCTTGGATGGGGTGGTTGGATGATGCCTAGCTAAGGATAAGGAGACTTAATTGGTGAAGGATAATTTAATTACACGCGTGTGTCCTAAGACTGGTAAGCCAATTCCCCC
>JABMQG010000307.1 GCA_013203365.1 Planctomycetota bacterium
CGCTTCAGCAGATCGTCTTCGACATCGGCGGCGGAATCCCCGGCGGACTGAAGTTCAAGGCTGCGCAGATGGGCGGGCCATCCGGGGGATGCGTGCCTGCACCGTTTCTTGATCTGCCCATCGACTACGACTCGGTCGTGCAGATCGGCGCGATAATGGGCTCGGGTGGGCTGATCGTCATGGACGAGGCCACCTGCATGGTGGACATAGCGCGCTTCTTCACCGACTTCGTCCAGAAAGAGTCGTGCGGGAAATGCGTCCCGTGCCGGGTGGGAACCAGGCGGATGCTTGAAATTCTCAACCGCATAACCCGCGGCGAGGGCCGAATTGAAGACATAGACATGCTGGTGACCTTGGGCCAGACGATCAAGGCGGCCTCGTTATGCGGATTGGGCCAGACGGCCCCTAACCCGGTGCTGTCTACCATTCGATACTTCCGCGACGAATACGAGGCGCACATTGTCGAAAAACGCTGTCCGGCCGGCATGTGCACGGCCTTGATTGCGTTTAGCGTGGACCAGGGCAAGTGCAAGGCGTGCGGGCGGTGTGTAAAGGTCTGCCCGGTTGAGGCCATTACCGGTGGAACCAAGAAGGTTCCCGCCCGAATCGACCAGGATAAATGCATTTCCTGCCGGGCGTGTGTTGAAACCTGCCCGTTCGAGGCAATCCTGATTCAGTAGGGTGAGTTTTTTTATTTTATGGCGGCGGAGAGATTTGAGCTAACGGTGAACGGCGGGCGAGACCTTGCTTACGGTCTGCCGCCGTGAGGCGATGGCCCCGTACGCCGAGGCTCGCCGATGTTTGCGATGCGACCTGGAATGAGGTCTAGGGAAAGGCTTGCCCATGGGCGAACAGATAACGCTTAAGATCGACAACGTCGAGGTCGAAGCGACTAGAGGGGCGACGATTCTCCAGGCCGCCGCCGGCGCCGGGATCGATATTCCGCACTTATGTTACTCCTCGAATTGGAAATTGCCCCCGACCAGTTCCTGCCGACTGTGTCTGGTGGAGGTGCAGGGCGCAAAGTCGCTCGTGACGGCCTGCTCGCACCCGGCCGAGGCTGGCATGGTCGTACGAACCGACACGGATCAGCTGAGACATCATCGTCGGCTGATCGTGGAATTGCTGCTTTCGGACCACCCGCACGACTGTCTGACGTGTGAAAACGCCGGGAAGTGCGAGCTACAGAGATACGCTTACGAACTGGGGGTGAAGGCCCCGAGGTTCCTTTGCGAGGAGGTAGCAACCGAGCCGGTTCAAGACGGCCCGGCGATCGTGTACGATCGCAGCAAGTGCATTCTTTGCGGCCGATGCGTGGACATGTGCCACGACGTGCAGGTCAACGGCGCGATTGACTACTACGGCCGGGGTTACGATACCCGAATCTCGCTGCCGCAAGGGCTGACGCGTGATCAGTCGTGCTGCGTCGAGTGCGGCAACTGCGTCAACGTCTGCCCTACCGGCGCCTTGATCGCAGCGGCCGCCCAGGGTGCCGGTCGAACATGGGACCTTCGTCGGGTCCAGACCATTTGCCCCTACTGCGGGTGCGGATGCACCATCATGTTGAACGTCCGCGACGGCCGAATCATCGAGACGACGGTCGACCCGAGCCTGGGAGTCAACAAGGGTCTATTGTGCGTAAAAGGCCGATTCGGCATGGACTTCATCGGCCACGGCCAGCGGCTGACCGAACCGCTTATCCGCCGTGACAGCGAGCTCAGGCCGGCGAGTTGGGACGAGGCGTTGGAATTTGTCGCCGGGCGTTTGTCGGCGATCAAGGAGCGCTTCGGCCCTGACACCGTGGCCGGGCTGAGTTCCGCCAAGTGCACCAACGAGGAGAATTACGTTCTGCAGAAATTCGTGCGGGCAGTCGTCGGCACCAATAACGTCGACCACTGCGCGAGGCTGTGCCATGCCTCCACCGTCGCGGGGCTGGCGAGGGCGTTCGGGTCTGGGGCGATGACCAATTCCATCGAGGATTTCGATCTGACCGATTGCATCTTCGTTATCGGATCGAACACCACCGAGTGCCATCCGATCATCGGCTCGGCCATCAAGCGGGCGGCCGTGCAACGGAATATCCCACTGATCGTAGCGGACCCGCGCACAATCGAGCTGTCGGAATGCGCCTCGGTTCACTTGCGGCACAAAAGCGGCACGGACGTCGCGCTTATCAATGCGATGATTCACGTCATTATTACGGAGGGCTTGGCAGACGAGGCGTTTATCGCCAATCGGACCGAAGGCTTCGAGGATTTGCGTAAAGCGGTGGAGCCTTACACGCCGGAACTGGCGGAGATGATCACCGGTGTAGCGGCCGCCGACATTATCCGTGCGGCCCGCCTCTACGCCTCGGCGCCGGCTGCGTCGATCGTGTATTCGATGGGCATAACGCAACACACCACCGGCACCGATAACGTCCTTTCGCTGGCGAACCTTGCAATGCTGACCGGCAACGTCGGCAAACCAGGAGCCGGGGTCAACCCCCTTCGCGGTCAGAACAACGTTCAGGGCGCCTGCGACATGGGCGCACTGCCCAACGTTTACTCAGGCTATCAAAGTGTAGAAGACCAGTCCGTCCGCCGGAAGTTTGAGCAAGCCTGGGGCGTGACGCTTCCAGCAAAGGCCGGGCTGACAGTGGTGGAGATGATCAACGCCGCCGATGACGGCCGACTTAAGGCATTGTACCTGATGGGCGAGAACCCCATGCTGAGCGACCCGGACGTCAACCACGTTGAACAGTCGCTGAGGAAACTTGACCTGCTTGTGGTGCAGGACATCTTCCTGTCCGAAACCGCCCAGCTTGCCGACGTTGTACTGCCGGCCGCGGGTTTTGCCGAGAAGGACGGGACTTTCACCAACACGGAGCGCCGCGTGCAGCGAGTTCGCAAGGCCGTCGAGCCGCCAGGCCTCGCCAGGGACGACTGGCAGATCGTCTGCCAGCTCGCTCGCCGCATGGGCTATGAGATGGCGTACGACAGCGCCTCGGCCATACAGGACGAGATCGCCTCGCTGACACCCAGTTACGGCGGCATCACATATGACCGGCTCGAGCGAGGGCCGCTGCAATGGCCTTGCCCGACCGCCGATCATCCTGGCACTGCTTATCTGCATAAGGACAGGTTCGCTCGCGGGCTTGGCAAGTTCCATCCTGTCGAGTTCATCGCCCCGCGGGAACTACCCGACGAGCAATACCCCTTCCTGCTGAGCACGGGGCGAATCCTCCAGCACTTTCACACCGGCACGATGAGCCGTCGATCGGCTGTGCTGGATACACTGGTGCCGGTCGGGGTAATGGAAATCCATCCTGGCGACGCGGATCGGCTCAGTGTTGCCGACGGGGACACGGTCCGAGTCAGCTCTCGGCGAGGCCAAATCGAGCTTCCGGCCAGGCTCACTGATCGGGTTTCGCCAGGCACACTGTTTCTGGCGTTCCATTACCGCGAGGCCCCAGCCAATAGACTGACGATAGCCGCACTGGACCCCGTCGCCAAGATCCCGGAATTCAAGGTCTGCGCCGTACGCGTCGAAGCATGCCGGTGAATCCGGCGATTGCCGATTTGAGGTATTCTACTTCAAGGCATTGAGGATGCCGTCCACGTCGACGTACTCGGCGACCAGGCGAACAGCAAAGTCGATTCGCTCCTTATCGTCGGGGGTAATCTTGAAGATTTTTTGCTTAAGGTCGCTGGCTATGGTGTAGGTATCGGCCTCGACCAGCACAACGGGAAGGTGAGACTCGCGAATTAGTTTCAGAGTCTGCTCGTCCGGCCGATATCCGCAGGTAAGCACAAGACCGGCCACCGTTTGCGTTTCTTCCCCCCGGAGCATGTGGATCTTGAGGCACGCGCGAATCGTGTCCAACCGGTCGCCTGGAGCTATCACCAATGTCCGCTGCTTGATGTGCTTTACCATGTTCTCCGGCTGCATGGCCGCGACGATAGTCTGGCTGACGCGATGGCCCATGTGGTTCTCTCCGCCAAGGGCCTCGCCGTGGAGGAACTCGGCCACCTGCGACATCTTCGGGCTGGCCAGGTCTTCCTGAAAAGGCAGCGTCCCGAAGGTTTTGATCCCAAGGTTGCCCAATCCGAGCGTGGTGGCTTTTGCGATCCGGGTGTATTTATCAGGCCAGGCCTTGTTGACTACCACGCCCATCAGATCGGCGCCGCGGGCGTTGATGAACGTTGCGCACAGGGCGATCTCGTCGATAGTCCGACCGATGCCGGCAGCGGCGACAAGCAACGACCGAGCGCCTATCCTGACGGCGACTTCGGCCGCCGACATGCCCAGACACGAACCCATCGCAACGTTTCCCATCGCCTCTATGACCACCAGATCGTTGTCGGCCGCCAGTGCGTCGCAGCCGGCGGCAACCTTGTCGAGCCGTTCCTTCGTCTGGAGATTGCCCAGTTGACTTTCAACCCAACCCGCAGGCAGTGGCATGGCCATCTCGATCATCTTGGTGTCGTCGCAGCCCAGGAATCCGGCCACTACCCTGGCGTCGTCATGGATGGCCCCCTTAGGTCCTGTCTTGAAGTGCTGCCCGAGAGGCTTGATATAGGCAGCCTTTAGCCCGCGACGGCGAAACGCTTCGATGAGGCCCAGTATCAGCGTGGTCTTTCCGACGTGTCGCTGCGTTCCGATAACGTGCAGTGGTTTCACCTGCGGAGGTCTCCTTTTTTCGACAGTGCAATGGCGCCCGATCCAAACGCCCGGGCAGTCTAATGCCGGTCTGCCTTACTATTGTCCAGGTATCTTGAAATGGTTCAAGGCCTTCGTCCCGGGAGTTTCTCATTGAAGATCACGTCCTGGACGATACGGTAAGTAGATCAGGCGTGCCCGCCTGTTTGCGTGTGGTTTGTTCCCGAGATACCGCTTGGCCCGCAATCGATAGGGTGCTGAAATGGACATTGCCAGTCAACTCCAGTCC
>JABMQG010000030.1 GCA_013203365.1 Planctomycetota bacterium
GTGACCACCTGTGCGGTTCGCTCGACGCCCAGCGGAAACCGCAGGTGACCGGTGCAGACAAGCACCGCACCGGCGACGGCGCCGTGGCGCTGGAGAACGCTGCCCGCTTCGTCGGAATTGGAACCGGCGTTCTCGACGCAACGGTCGCATGTCCCGCAGACAAGGTCGCTCTTCTCGCCGAAGTAGCGGAGGATGAACCCGCGCCGGCAGCCTCGCCCGTGAATGAACGACTCCATAGCTGCAAGTTTTTCTTCTTCGATGCCGCGGAGAAAATCCTGCCGATCCCAATCAATCTCCGCCTGCTCGAACGGCGGCGGTTCCGAAAGCAGCTTTTCGACGCCCCGGCCGCGGAACGGCGGCTCGTAACCGAGTTGCCCGACTCGATCCATCGCGATTATCGCCCGATGGACTTGGACGGCGGACAATTGGGCGGCGGCGGCGACCTGGTCGAGGTTGACCGAATAGGTGCCAGGCGTTTCAAGATCGACGGCCGCCGCGAGGGCCTCGAAGACCCGCTTTTGAATCTGCCCGCGGATGCTCGAGATGATCTCCGCACCCGGTTTCTGTAGCGTGATTGTGGTGTCAGGCCCGCCGGCCAACGGCCTGGCTATGCCCGCTTCGCTCAGCAAGCGAAGGGAGGCGCCCACCTGGCCTTCCTTCACCGGCTCGTCGCACAGCTCGGCGATCTGCTTGTAGGTCAGCATGATCGGGTTGGCAGAAACGCGGTACAGTGCCTCCATCACGCAGGCTACCTGCTGGCGGGTCGGATGGCTCAGGTCGATGAAGAACTCGCGCAAAAATCGGTCCGCCGGGCAGTGCAGCAGCACGCACTCCGACTCCGCACCGTCACGGCCGGCCCGACCGATCTGCTGATAGTACTCCTCGACCGACCCCGGCAGGTGGTAGTGCAAAACGAACCGCACGTCCGCCTTGTCGATGCCCATCCCGAAGGCGATCGTCGCCACCGCCAGGCGGGCTTTACCTCCCAGGAACGATTCCTGCGCCCTGCTGCGCTGCTCGGGGTCGAGCCCGGCGTGATACAACGCAGTTCGAGGCTCGATGGGAAGCAGCAGGGCCGTGAGCTTCTCGGCCGTCTTGCGTGTGCCGGTGTATATAATTCCCGCACCGCTCCGCCGGCGGATGAAGTCCACGACGAAATTGTTCTTGTCGCTTTCGCTGGCTGCACGAACCACGCCCAGCGCCAGGTTTGGCCGATCGAAACCATGGACGTGCAGCTCCACCTCGCTTTCTTCAAAGCCCAGCGAGTGGACGATATCGCTTTGCACCCTTGGCGTTGCCGTGGCGGTCAATGCGGTGACCAGCGGATTGCCCATCTGATGCCGGAATTGCTTCAGCCGGCGGTAGTCGGGCCGAAAGTCGTGCCCCCACTCGCTTATGCAGTGTGCCTCGTCCACCGCCATGCGAGCGATTGGCACCCGGCCAAGCATATCGACGAAGCTGCTGCTGCGGAACCGCTCAGGTGCAACGTACAGCAGCTTGACCTGTCCGTTGAGGCACTGCTGGATCCGCCCTCGCTGTTCGTCCAGGCCGAGGCTGGAGTTGATGAACGTCGCCGAGATGCCGCGTCTGGTCAGATCGTCCACCTGATCTTTCATCAGGGCGATCAACGGGGAGATCACCAGCGTCAAGCCCTCGGCAAGCAAGGCGGGAAGCTGGTACAGCAGGCTCTTGCCGCTTCCGGTGGGCATGACCACAAGCAGGTTGCGACCGGCGAGCGCCGAGCGTATCGCCTGCTCCTGCCCGGCCAAAAAACCCTTGTGAGCGAACCGATGGCGAAGAAGCTGCTCGGCCCGTGCAAAATCATCGGCCATTACGTCCTGTTTGAGCGGTTCGGTCATGCCGGCCAAGCCTACCTGCAAGCCTCACGCTCCGTCAAGCCAATCGGCACAGGCAGCTAGGACTTTTCCGTACTGTAAACTCCGCGAACGAGAGACGTCACGCATGGGAATACAGGGCCGTCGGCGGTGGGGGGCGATGATAGGCTAGGTTTTCCGCTTGCCGTACTTCGGGTGCGACGGCGTATCCAGCATGTGCTGGTAGGCGACGTGCTGCATGTAATGGTCCAGCAATATTATGCTGACGAACGCCTCGGCTACCGGCCAACACCGCGCAACGATCGTCGGGTCGCGCCGGGTTACGGCCGCCAGTGCAGCCGGTTCGCCGGTCAGCTTGTCGATCGTCTGCTGAGGCTTGCCGATGGTCGGCGTCGGCTTGACCGCCAGGCGCACCACCAGGTCCTGACCCGTCGTCAACCCGCCAGCCAGGCCGCCGGAGTTGTTGGTGCGGAACTTCGCCTTGCCGTTCTCGACGTACATCTGGTCGTTAACCTGCGAGCCCATCGCGTCTTTCACGGCCAGGCCCATGCCGATCTCCACCGCTTTGACCGCTGCGATGGACAGCATTCGGCCCAGTTCGCCGTCGAGCTTATTGAACGTCGGCTCGCCCATCCCGATGGGCAACCCCGTCGCGACCACTTCGATAAGCCCGCCCGTGGAATCGCCTTCGTCCCTGACGGCCAGTATCTTCTCGACCATCGCGCTGGCGGCGGCCAAGTCGGGGCACATCAGCATCGGATGAATGCCGTACTCGGCCTGGACGGCCTCTATGTCAATGGGCTTTACTTTGATGTCGGCTAAGATGGCCCAGAAATCAGCCAGCACGGCACATTTTTCCAGAAACCGCATCTCCGATCTGTACTTCCCGCTGGCGAACAAGGCGGCATAGACCGGATCGTGCTCCTTGCGGATTTTCCGGTAAACAGCCGCCTTTTGCCGGATTTCATCCAACGGCACGTCGGGGCACCGAATGCCGGCGGCCTCGCGAACGTACCCGGTGACCTCGATGCCGTGCTCGGACAGCACACGCCGGGCAACGGCACCGGCGGCGACTATAGTGCAGGTGTATCGGCCGGAGAATATCCCCGCGCCGATCGCGTCGTCGTAGATGCCGTACTTGTGGAA
>JABMQG010000308.1 GCA_013203365.1 Planctomycetota bacterium
AAGAATCGCCTTGCGGCATGGGTCAAAATTGGGCTCTATGCAAACGGCCGTAAGACCGCCGTCCACAATGGCCTGGCAGATTTCCGTAGCTGCCAGGGCCTCGCCGGCATCTCCAAGTCCCGAAGGGTGTTGCAGCAGAACCACATAGGGCCGATTCGCCGGCAGGCCCGCTACGGCCCGTGCCTCGGCTTCCGTCGGGAGCGGTGCTATGTTGTCGATGCTGGGCGAACCGACCTGGTGAATTCGGTCCGCCGCCTCGCCCATTCGTGCGACCCGCTCGGCCGACTGGGCACTGGCCACGAAGTGCACGTGCGATAACTTGGTGATTGCGTGCCGGTTGCCGTCGTCGTATTCGCCCGCTGCTCGGTCGCCGCCGTGAATGTGCGCGAGGAACCGCTGATCGGCGACCACCATCACTGCCGCGGCGAGGGTCTCGATTCTGTCGCCGAGTACGACCATAACCGACACCGGCTGTGCACGCATCGCGACGGTGAGCCGGTCGGCCAGCATGGCGAGGTCTTCCGGCCGGATTTGATTAATATCCGCCGAAGTGACGCCATCGAGAAACATCGGCACGTCCAGGCATCGCAATCCGGCTTCGCGAAATTCGCGATCCGTTCGGCCGAAGGACTCCAGAAGGTGCGTTCCGCTGAGAAAAACGGTCAGGTCCAGCCCAGGGTGTGCCTGAATTTGCCTGGCAACCGGGATGAGAAAGCCGTTATCCTGCCTGCCGGAGGTGAAAACCCCGATATGCCGGCGCGTTTTCCCGGACGCGGTCATTCAAGCATTTCCTTCCTGATTGTGGTATCTGAGGGTATGTCCACAGCCGCGATTCGCCCGACGATTGCGTCGATTTCACCTGGTGCAATTCCACCGGCCGGGCGCTTCACCGTGAGCATTGCCCGCCGGATTGTCGCCCCGGCTGAAATATCCTCGGCGGCGGTGACGCTGGATCGCGCCACTTGCCGAACGTCCTGCTCAATGGGCCGGGGCGTCTTCACGCCGTTTCCCATAGCAAGGAGTTCGAACTCGCCCAGTTCCGACAGGTCTAATCGGCCTCGCTTGGCCGACCGTGCCCTGGCGATGTAGGCCGCCAACTCCACCGGGCGCAGGCTCATGGCCTGGTCCGGCCCGTCCATGGTGGGGTCGAGTGTGAAGTGCTTCTCCAGTATGCACGCGCCGACCCGCACCGCCAACTCACCGGTGACCAGCTCGGTGGTATGGTCGCTGTAGCCGACGGGACCGGAGAAGCAATCGCCGACAGAGGCAATGCATTTGAGATTCGCCTCTGCTAGCGGCGTTGGGTAGCTGCTGACGCAGTGCAGCAACGCCACTTCGGTGGCGCCGGCCCGGGCAAGGCTGTCCAGGCCGGCGGCGATTTCGTCGATTGTGGCGCCGCCTGTGGATAGGATCACCGGCAGGTGTGTCTTCCCGACTGCATGAAGGAGCGGCACGTTGACAATGTCCGGGCTGGCCACCTTGATCGCGGGTATTCCCAGCTCGACCAGCATCGACACCTCTTCGATTCCGAAGGGCGTCAGGAGCATTTCGATCTCACAGGCGCAGCATTGAGAGGCTATGGCTGTGTAGTCGTCCGCTTTCAATTCCAGCCGGGCCAGCAGGTCGCGTTGCGAGGTGGCGTTCTGGTAACTTGCCGCACCGGCGTCGCGGGTGACCAGTCTCGTGGCCGAGAAGGCCTGGAACTTCACGGCGTCGGCCCCGGCCGCTGCGGCCGCTTCCACCATGGACATCGCAATGGAAAGGTCGCCGTTGTGATTGACGCCCGCCTCAGCGATTACATAGGTTGGGGCTTCAGGCCCGATTGTCTTGCCGCCGATGCGTATGGAACTGCGCCATTTTTTCAGCCCGTTCATGTCGATTTCCTCCTCGGCCGCTACGGACGGTGAAATTCCTTGCAGTTGGCACAAAGCAAATGCCGGTCGTATTGACCATCGGCGTGGATCTTTCGCACGTGCGACATTGCTTCACCGCGCCAGGCCTCCAGCAGCGAACAGTTTCCCAGAGTGTGCGCGAGGCGAATATCCTCCTCGCATAAGGCGACTTGCCCATCAGCCAGGAGTGTCAGTCGGGTCTCGATTCGTCGGCATGGCGTCCGCCGAGGCGGCGCCATGTGAACGACCGCGCGGTCGGGCCATTGCCCTGAGGCGCTACTGGGCTCGACGACGAGCACCGAGCCGGTGAGCCGGCAGCCTTTGTCGAAGAATTCATCCTGTTCGCCGACTGTGCCGGCTGTCTTGAGCATGGTAGGCACCACCATTGGGCGCATGATGCCGGCCTGCCGCTGCTGTTGGGCGAACGCCTCCACGCCAGCCCATACCCCGGTGGCGCTGTAGCCTTGCTTGTCGGCGGCATAGACCTCGTCGCTGACGGCGTCGATGTAAATCTGCAGCACGTCCAATCCTGACTCCATCAGCATCTGGCCTGTCGGACCGTCCAGTGACGTGCCGTAGGTGGCCAGACCGACGCATCCCACTCCCTTGGCCAGGGCCACCGCCGCCGACCAGTCCGGGTGTAACAGGGCGTCGCCAGCGCCGGCGAACATGATATTCAGATCGCCTGGCTCTTCCAGCCCACCGAGCCTGTCGCCGAGCATCTCAATGGACAGGTCGGGCCTTCCCGCGGGTGGTCGCAGGTCGTCTTCTAAGGGCCGGCGGGTGGTCAGTTCTACGGTCAGCTCCCTCGGCCAAGGCTCCGGTGGCAGGTGCTGAGCGATTCGACAGGCCTGCTCCCCGGTCACGTCGGAGCCCTCGCGTCCGACAATCTGCCGGCACAGCCACAGGCCCCGCCGGTTGTCGGCGATGAATCGCCGACCGGTCGCGATAAGCCAATCGGGGAGCTTGTAGTTGCTCGGTTGGCGAATGGGATCCGCTACCGGCCGATTGGGGTCGTAGGAGAATATCTTGCCTGGGAACCCATTCGCTTGAATCAGTTGCTGAAGGAGCGGGGCGCTGAAGATGGCCCCGGCCAGACCGGGCGGTGCCTGGCTGAATTCGACGCTGCTTTGGCCGGCGTTGGCGCGATAGCTGGCCAGCATTGCACCGGCCCATCCGACATCCAGCAGGCACGCACCCGCGGGCACCAGCATGATCGCCTCGGCCCCCATCTGTTCGATTGCCGCTTTGATTGCCGCCTGATCGAATAGCTCGTCGTAAACTGTGGTTCCGCCCAGGCCACCTCGCCACCCGTATCGCCCGAAGGCGCGAGCGGCTCGCATCGCCTCTTGGGCCGGGCCTTGGGATTGGTGTGAAATAAACTGCACGGCAACAGGCCCGGCCAGTCGCCTAACCTGATCGATCGACTCCGCCTCGGTCACCACGATGATGCCGTCGAGGCCTTTAACCGTCCCGAGGCGCTGGAGTGTCCGCGTAAGCACGGGTTGACCGGCGAGGTCTTCACACAGCGCAGCAGGTGCGCCGAAGAAGTCTCGCTGAAGGTTCACGGGAACCAGTGCCAGGATTCTCATTGTGCCTCCTGGAGCCGCTTTGTCGCCTTGTTCAACATCTTTCGCAGTGCCTGAACGCCCTCGCGAAGGAGCGAGACGTATTGAATGTCGCGGGCGAGCTGGTCCCTTCGCTCGGCGATTTCGTCGAGGTCCTTGCGATCTATCGCCTTGTCCATCTGAAGCCTCTTTATCTCAGCCAGTTGAACCACGGAGGAGACCAGGTTGTAAATGTTCTTGATCGAGTCGATCTTGAGCCGCCACTTATTCATTTTTGCGTGCAGGCGGTTGAAGCGGGACGGGTCGCCCAATGCGTCGGTCATCTCTCTCAAAGGCCTGAGGACGCGGTTGCAGATCTCCTCCATCCGATCCAACTCGGACATGCGTTTTTTCATGCACCTGACGGCCTCTGCCGCTCGCTCCGCCGCGTCCGGCCTTACCTGGGGCACAGGAGGTAAAGGCTGGCGTTCCCCCCGGCCGTAACGCTCGATAACCTCGGCAAAGGGCATTTGCTCGGCCCCGGCTATCTCCGCGCCGCCTTCGGTGGCGTTAATGACCTTGACCTCGGCGGCGGCAACGTCTCGCTCAAACTGCTGAAGATAGGTGAACATCTGCTCGTTGGTGTATATTTGCCGACCGTCGGCGCCGGGCACTTTTCGCATTATGTTACGAGAGCGAACGATCCGCAGCCACTCCATCATTTCGATACTGTTGAACCGATTGAGCTCTGGCGACCATGTGGTATGGATGGGGTTGCCGGGTGCGTAATATACGTTTTCGCCGAATCCCAGGTCCTGCCCGATCAGGACGATGGGGTCGCAACCCATGTACCGCGCGAGGTAAAAATTTAGATGCGCCACGGTTGCCCCGGCCTGGAGATGGTCGTGGTCGTCGCCCATCTCCTTCAAGATACGGTGTGCGAAATCGTTGTAGAACATCCGCACAGGGCCGGTGAAACTTCTCGGCACGATAGAGTTGACCTTGGGGTCGGCTACCAGCGTAATGTCGTCCACGTTCGGCAAGTCCTCGTAGAACCGTTCGGAAAGCGGGCTGTAGTCCAGCGAGGTGATGTAGTCCGGGCGGATACCGGCCGATAGCAGGGTTTTCAGGACGGTTTGCACCGCTATGATCGCCGAGCAGCCCTTTACCTGTGCCAGCAGGTGCATGTTTTTCCGCAAAGAGGGCCCTGCCGCCACGCACACGCCGAGACGGCCCTTACAGGAGTCTTTGAGCGGTGAGATATCCGGCCAGCCCAGGTAGTATGGCAGGTTCCCCAGTATGTTCTCGCACGTGGCGGCCGAGATGCCCACCATGGTGATGATGCTGGATCGCGCATAACGAAGGTACTCGGTGAATATCCGCTGGATATCGCTGCATCCGGTTGGCCGAACCCGAGCGCTGGGCGGGTGCTGGGTCAGTGTCGTGCCCAACATTAGTTCGGCGTTGTACGGCCACAGGGGTGCGAACAGTTCGGACCGTTCCCCGGCGACGACGAACACGACCCGGCGAAGGAGAATATCTGTGAGGAAATCGTTGCACCGCATGGCCGCCTGAACGATCTCGATGGCCGGCTCCAGCACGACGACCAAACCGCCCCTGCGGCGACGAAGCAGCTCTGCGACGTGATAGCCCAGGCCGCAGCCGGTGACCACGACCGTGTGCGTGTCCTCATCGATCCGTTCCAGGCAGTCGATCCAGCGTCGGGCCTCTTCCAGCGGATCATGCCGGCTGGCCAGCAGCACCTCGGCGCCGTCCTCGCAACGAACCTGCGCCGAACACAGGCCGTTGTTGCCGTTCAGAAGAGGCACTATCCGTTCTGATGGCAACGACTCCAGCCGACGGGCTAAATCACCCTGGCAGACCCGAAGGCCCTTGAGGTTGCGCTCCAGGAGCTGTTGTTGATCCGTAGAGATGACGACCATCGCCTCCGATCAAACCGTTCGCATAAGTTAGTCTCAACGCCCTTTTAAGCCGCTGGCGAGCGAGTATACCCAGCCGGCACAGGCGAGGCAATTCAACTATACAATCAACAATACCTGATTGAGCCGCCTAGCCTACGCTGCTACACTGCCGCAATGGAGTGGTTCAAGCGTTTCTATGCCGAGGATTACTTTTTATACCGTTACGAGCCGCGGCTGGATGAATTGCCGATCAAAGAGGTCGAGTTTCTTCTCGAGCATGGCAGATTGGACTTTTCCGGCCCTCACCGGCCGAGGGTATTCGACATTTGCTGCGGGGTTGGCCGGCACGCCCGCCCGCTTGCCGCTCGCGGCTGCGAGGTTATCGGCGTCGACCTCGCCAACAAGAGTGTCCAGGCCGCCGTGGAACTGGCTGGCGCCGAGGGGTTGGCGGATCGCTGCAAGTTTTACCTCGGCGATATCCGTACGTTCGAAACCCCGCGCGACTGCGATCTGGCGATCAATATCTTCACAAGCTTCGGCTACTTCGAAAGCGACGCCGCCGACGCCGTCATCATGGCCAAGGCCGGCCAGAGCCTGCGCCCGGGGGGGCGGTTCATACTGGACGTGATCAACCGCGAGGCGGCCATCGCCGATTTCAAGCTGAGGGAAAAGCGGGGCAGGCGAGGCAATTACGTTATCCAGCAGTCAAGGCTGGACCTGGAGAACGGCCGGATGATCGCACACTGGACCTTCGTCCGCGGCAAGTGCCGAAGCGAGCACACGGTCAACATTCGCCTTTACGCCCTGCATGAACTAATCCGCATGGCCGCCGGGTGCGGACTCAAATTCGTTCAGGCCTTCGGCGATTTCGACGGCAGACCTTTCGACCCCAAGACGCCCAGGTGCATCTTCATCGCCGAAAAGCCGCTCCCGGCAAATGCCGAGTCGAAGGCCCCGGATGGCGTCCCGGACAACCGTCAGGTGCTATGATGGTTGCGATCGGCAATCGCCGGCCTGCAAGTTTGCATCCGACTGTCACTTTGCCAATTCATTCCACAACGCCCGTTCGGCGTGGGTGAAGTTTTCGTAGCTGTCGCCAATCTTTTGGCTGAGCTGTTCGATCTGGGCCTTTGCAGCGGTGATCGGCTTGCCGGCGGCTTGGGCG
>JABMQG010000309.1 GCA_013203365.1 Planctomycetota bacterium
GCCTCAGGCCAGGATATTCCCGATGTACGGCCAGACCGAATGTACCCGTGTTTGCTTCCTCGACCCGGCCCGGGTGGCCGACAAGCCCGCTTCCGTGGGCCGGCCGATTCCAAACACTGAGGCGTACGTTGTGGATGAATTCGGCCGGCGAGTGGAAGCCGGCGTTGAGGGCGAACTTGTGGTGCGAGGTGCGAACGTCATGCGGGGCTATTGGGGCAAGCCGGAGTTGACGGCCAGGTCTCTGCGTGACGGCGAGGTGCCTGGCAACACGGTGCTTCACACAGGCGACATCTTCCGAACGGACGAAGAGGGACTGCTGTATTTCGTCGCCAGGAAGGATGACATCTTCAAGTGCAAGGGAGAAAAGGTCAGCCCCAAGGAAGTTGAGGACGCCTTGTGTGAGCTGCCGGAAGTGGCCGAGGTGGCCGTTATCGGGGTCGAGGATGCCACCGATGGTATGGCGGTCAAAGCGTTCGTGGTTCCCTCACCGGGTACCAGTCCGAGCGAACAGAAGTTGCGACAGTACTGTCGGGGTTGCCTTGAAACTTTCATGGTGCCAAAGTTCATCGAGTTCCGGGACTCACTGCCCAAGACCGGCTCGGGTAAGATTTGCAAGAAGGAGCTTAGCCAGTCACACGCTCAGCGAGTGCTATAGTCACGCTCGCCCACTGCGCGTGGCCGGGTCGGACGGGTGACGAAGTCACGGCAATAGAATGGAACTGTCGAGATGGTGTTCAACAGTCTCCAATTTGCGTTTTTCTTTATTGCCGTATTCGGTGTGTACATCCTGATCCATCGTCATCTGACGCTGCGAAACGCGTTTCTGCTGGCGGCCAGCTATTACTTTTATGCCGCCTGGGACTGGCGCTTCCTAAGCCTGCTTATTGCATCGACCTTGCTGGACTACATATGCGGACTCCTTCTGGCCCGTGAGGCGAAGATGCGTGCCGGCTCGGCAGTCCAGGGCGGGTCCAGCCTGTACCGCAAGTGCGTCCTGGCCGCCAGTTTGGTGGGGGACTTGGGGCTCCTTGGTTTCTTCAAGTACTACGACTTCTTCGTTGGAAGCGCCGTCGAGTCGCTTAATGCCTTGGGGCTGCCCATGCGATTCGAATCGCTGGGGATTATCCTTCCGATCGGCATATCGTTCTACACCTTCCAGACGCTCAGCTACACAATCGATCTCTATCGAGGGAAAATCGAGGTCGAGAAAAACCTACTGACGTTTGCGCTCTACGTTACATTCTTCCCTCAGCTGGTGGCCGGCCCCATAGAACGCGCCAGCCGACTGCTCCCGCAGATGGCCTCCGTTCGAACGTTGAGCCTGAAACAGTTCTACGACGGCTGTTACCTGATTTTCTGGGGCCTGTTCAAGAAAATAGTCGTGGCGGACCGGTTGGCCATAATGGTGGATTCCGCCTTCGAAGGCCCGACGCCGACGGGCGGGGTTGTACTGATCGGCCTGTATGCTTTTGCATTCCAGATTTACTGCGACTTCTCCGCCTACTCGGATATCGCCCGCGGCTGTGCAAAGTGCATGGGCTTCGAGCTGATGGTCAACTTCAACCTGCCGTACTTCGCCACCAATCCCAGCGACTTCTGGCAACGATGGCATATCAGCCTGTCCACATGGTTGCGAGATTATCTTTACATTCCACTCGGCGGCAATCGCAAGGGGCCCGGGCGGACGTATGTCAACCTGATGCTCACCATGATCCTGGGAGGGATATGGCACGGTGCGGCCTGGACGTTCGTGATCTGGGGCATGTACCATGGACTTCTGTTGGTCGTTCACCGGGCGATCCAGCCGTGGCTGTCGCGCGTCTTTGCGTTCCGGACACGGGTGGGGCAGTTCCTCTGGCACTGGTTAGGCGTGGCATTTTTCTTCCACCTGGTATGTTTGGGCTGGCTTGTATTCCGGGCAACCTCCATGACCCAGGTATGGGATTTTCTCCGATCAATGTTCTCGTCTTTCCACCTGCGGGGCACCGGTGTTAAGGAATTGCTGGCCCTGACGTCTGTTCTGTTGATCGTGCAACTGTTCCAATACTTTCGAAAAGACCTGGAAATCGTCGGCCGTCTGCCGGCATACGCGCGTGGCGCCCTATATGCGGCGCTGTTCCTGATCTTGATGTTCTACGGAGAGTTCAGCGGTGCCGAGTTCATCTACTTCCAATTTTAGGCCGATCTCCCGGGCAGGCGTCGTCGCGTTGGCCTTGATACTGGCGGCGGAGATCGGGGCCAGGGCACTGTTGCCAGCCTCGGCC
>JABMQG010000310.1 GCA_013203365.1 Planctomycetota bacterium
CTCAAACAGTGACCGTGCAGGTAGCGGCAGTCAATGATACGCCGGTTGCAGACAGCCTGGTCGTACAAGGTAATGAGGACGTGGCGCTGTCACGCGTCGTCACGGGCAACGATATCGAAAACGACACGTTGAGCTTCGCCATCGTCGGCTGGCCAGCGCACGGGACGGTCGCTCTGAGCGCCGATGGCGCGTTTACCTACACGCCGGAGGCGAACTGGTCCGGCAGCGACCAATTCATCTTCATGGCCAACGACGGACAAGCCAGTTCGACCCCTCAAACCGTGACGATACAGGTAGCAGCCGTCAATGATGCGCCGGTTGCCGAGGGCCTCGTTGTGGAAAGCGACGAGGACGAGGTGCTGTCTGACATCGTTACGGCCGACGATATCGAAAACGACACTCTGAGCTTCGCGATCGTCAGCGGACCTGAGCATGGGACGGTCAGCATCAGCGCTGACGGGGCGTTCACCTACACACCGTCGCTTAACTGGCACGGGGTTGACGGCTTTACCTTCCGCGCCAGTGACGAATCGGCCCAGTCGGCGCCGGCGGCAGTGACGCTCAAGGTCAAATCGGTCAACGACAAGCCGATCGCCAGGGGAAAACACGCCGCGGCAAGCGAAGACACCCTCGCCATCGACAGCGTAAGTGCCAGCGACGTCGACGGTGACGCACTGACGTTCTTGGTAGCCGACCAGCCTGCCTATGGAGCCGTGGTGATGCAGGCCGACGGCACGTTCGTCTACACCCCCGAGGAAATCTGGTACGGCACCGACAGCTTCACGTTCTACGCCGATGACGGACTGGACGTCTCCGAGGCCTGCGCCGTGTCGATCGATGTCACGGCGGTCAACGACGCTCCCGCCATAGACAACCTGACCGTCAGAACAAACAAAGAGTCTCCCGTAAGCGCGATCGTAGCCGGCAATGACATAGACGACATAGACGGCAACGAAACACTCGTATTCCGTGTCGTCGACGCCCCGAGTTTCGGGCAGGTGGCCATGGGCGCCGACGGGGCCTTCACTTATACGCCGGGCGACAACTGGGCCTCCATCGACACCTTCACCGTTGCAGCCAACGACGGTCAGACCGACAGCAACGTGGCAACAGTAACCGTGCTCGTGGGCGATCGGCTGCTCTTCGACAGACAAACCAGGGCCCAGTACCACGATGCCGACGGAAATCTGGTAACGCTGTCGCTACGAGGCGAGGGGTCCGGATACATTCTCTTTTCCGGCATCGGTGACGAAGACCCCAACACTGTCGTACTGGAGGGGACAACCGCCAGGTCAAGCCTGACCATCTCCACCAGCCGAGGAACGCAAACCGATCTGTCAGAACTCGTCGTTAACGGTTCGCTAAGGACACTGACGGCTAAGACAACGAACCTTACCGGTACTCTCACCGTCAGCGGCGCCATCAACAAGCTCTCGCTCGGCAATACCAGCGGGAGCATAGTCATCGGCCAATCGGACGACCCCGGCGACAAGGTCTCCCTGACGCTCGGTGAGGTGGCCGACCTCAGTATTCAAAGCGACATCCCGATCAGATCGCTCACCGCCGTCCAGTGGCTCGACCTTACGCCGACGGCCGACGAGATCGTGGCGCCTTACATGGGCACACTCAAGGTCACCGGCAAAAGAACGATGGACCTGGCCGGCGACTTCGCCGCCGCCATCACCCTCACCGGATACCCCGACGCAAGATACACCTTAGGCCGGGCCAGCATAGCCGGTGCGTTAACCGGCGTTTGGGACATCACCGGCAACACCAGAAGCATAAAAGTCGGCCAGTCGACCAGCAATTGGACGCTGGAACTCGACACGGCTGACCTCAAGGGCATCAGGCTTGGTGAGGCGACGAACATCACGATCCAGGCCGGCAATATCGGTACGGTCAGGGCCGACAATTGGACCGGCGGCGCGATAAGCGGTCAGACGCTCTATGCCCTCAGAGTGGCCGGCAATTTCGGCGCCGACGTGACGGTAATGAACCCCGCCGGCGATGCCTGGTCGGTTCGCAACGTGAGGGTGGGCGGCGACCTGGCCGCAGGCACGTGGAACATACTTGGTGCAATCAGGGCCATCTCAGCCGGCTCTTTCAACGACGTCGACATTACCGCCACGTCGATAAGGTCGGCTAGAGTTGCCGGTGATATGACCGGTACGCGTCTGACGTTGAACCAAGAAGTAGACCCGGCAGGCAGGCTTTCGGCCCTGGGCAGACTGCGAG
>JABMQG010000311.1 GCA_013203365.1 Planctomycetota bacterium
ACCGCATCCGCCATCTTCACTACAACCGGCCGGCATTCCGGATGAACAACCAGCATCGCAGTGGGATGTTCCCGGCGAACAGCTTCAACATGGTCGGGCAATATACGCTCATGCGTAGGGCAATAACCGTGCCAGCATATGATTTCACGCTTAAGCTTTTCGGCAACGTAATGGCCAAGGTTTCGATCAGGGATGAACAGGATTTTCTTATCCCGTGAAAACCGGGCGACAATCTCGTCGGCATTGGCGGAAGTACAGCAAATATCACTCATGGCCTTTATGGCGGCGGACGAGTTCACGTAAGTCACCACTATCGCTCCAGGGTATTCAGCCTTGAATTCATTCAATTCACGCGCTGTGATCATATTGGCCATGGGACACCCTGCATTCATATCGGGAAGCAATACAATTTTATCGGGGCATAGAATAGCCGCCGTCTCGGCCATGAAATGAACCCCGCAAAAAACGATGACCTCAGCCGACGTTTTTGCAGCTATTTGAGAGAGCCCCAGGCTATCACCCACATAATCCGCAAGGTCCTGCACCTCGCCACACTGGTAATTATGCGCGAGAATCACGGCATGGCGCTCATCGCAAAGCCTGCGGATGCGCTGGTTTATATTCGCGAGCATAAAATAATTCTCATGGTCTCATGCAACATTGCCCTTACAGTGAATCTCTCGTAAACAATACTTCATCCACTGCCTTGAGAAAACATTCTATTTCCTCATCCGTATGGGCGGCGGAGATGAAGCATACCTCAAACTGCGAAGGCGGGAGGTAAATGCCTCGTTCCAGCATTCCGTGAAAAAATCGCGCGTACATGCGCGTATCGCAGCGTTTTGCATCCGCCAGATTTCGGGCACCCCGCTCGCTGAAGAAGATCGTGAACATGCCGCCGAGATTCGCGCAAGACACCTTGTGGCCATTGCCAAGCATCCTTTTCTTCAACTCGTCCCCCACTCTTTTTCCCTGGCGTGCCATGTCGGCATACGGATTTTCATCGATCAGCACCTTCAGCGTGCTTAGGCCGGCAGCAACAGCCACAGGATTCCCGCTCAGGGTGCCGGCCTGATAAACCGGGCCAAGAGGCGCGAGCAGTTTCATGATCTCAGTCCGTCCCCCGACTGCGCCAATCGGTATTCCGCCGCCGATAATCTTGCCCAAACATGTCAAATCCGGCGTGATACCGCATAGCACGCCATAGGTTGTGGGACCCAGCCGGAAACCAGTGATCACTTCATCAAAAATCAATAGAGCCCCTTTATCAGCCGTCAATTTCCGCAGTCCCTGCAAGAAGCCGTCTTCGGGCGGCACCAACCCCATATTCCCAGCAACTGGTTCAACGATGATGGCCGCAACCTCATGACCATACCGGTCCATAAGCAAGGCCAATGCCTCGAGGTCGTTATAGGGAGCTACCAGAATATCGGCCGTGACGCCTTCAGGGATCCCGGAGGACGACGCGATCCCGCCGGTCAGCAATCCGCTGCCCGCTGACACGAGGAGACAGTCTGCGTGGCCGTGATACCCCCCGTCAAACTTCAATATTTTCTTGCGGCCCGTGAATCCACGGACGAGACGGATGGCGGTCATCGTTGCTTCCGTCCCGGAGTTGACCAGCCGCACCTGTTCCAGATACGGAACTCTCTGGTACAGCCGCTCGGCCAATTCAACTTCACGTTCAGTACAGGCTCCGAATGTGGTTCCGGACGCGGCCGCCTGTTGAATCGCTTCCACAATGGCGGGATGTGCATGACCCAGGATCAGCGGCCCCCAGGATCCGCAGAAATCAATAAATTCCTGTCCTTCCGACGAGTAGATGCGGGC
The DNA here is from genome assembly GCA_013203365.1 of Planctomycetota bacterium. Classification (GTDB taxonomy): domain Bacteria; phylum Planctomycetota; class Phycisphaerae; order SM23-33; family FEN-1343; genus JABMQG01. The sequence goes on from JABMQG010000311.1 coordinate 1,831, forward strand.
GCCTTTGCCCCGCTCAATGAAGACGGGCGTGCCTCCCACACTCTTAAAGGCTCGCACTGGACTATTGACCCCTCCGGGAATCCGGACTTCAGCCCGCGCAAAAAGCGACTCTGATGATGTGTTCATGACTTGATTTTCCGGAAAAAACGAGTGTACTGACTGGCCCAGTAAGAAATGATAATGTCCGCCCCCGCCCGCCCGATCGCGGCGAGCGACTCTCTGACGGTTCCTTCCAGGTCGAGCCATCCCCGCTCTGCGGCGGCAATCAGCATGGCATACTCTCCGCTCACGTTATACGCGGCCAACGGCAAATTGGTCTCGTTGCGAATTATCGCGATCACATCCAGGTAGAAGAGCGCAGGCTTCACCATAAGAATGTCAGCCCCCTCTTGCGCGTCCATCTGTGATTCACGGAGCGCCTGCCGGATATCGTTGAAAGGAGCCTGGTATTGACGACGGTCGCCGTGCGCCGGCGCAGAACCGGCCGCTTCCCGAAAAGGACCGTACATGGAGGACGAGAACTTCGTGGAGTAGCTCATGATCAGCCGGTCATCGAAGCCGGCGTCTCGGAGCGACCGCCGGATTGCCTGAACCTGACCGTCCATCATCGCGCTGGGAGCCACACCGTCCGCCCCGGCGGCGGCATGGGAAACCGCCGCTTCGGCAAGTCGTTCAATCGCTGTGTCGTTGTCCACCGAGCCATCTTTCGCCAACGGTCCGCAGTGACCGTGATTGGTGTAGGCACAAAGGCACACATCCGTAAAAATGACAAGCTCCGGGAAACGGCGCCGCACCTCTCGCGCCGCCCTCTGGACAGGGCCTTTCTCATGGCAGGCGTATGTTCCTTGGGAATCCTTGCGACGATCTTCCACAATGCCAAAGAGCAAAATGCCCCCCAAGCCACCGGCCACCAGCGGCTCCAACGCCGCACACAACCGGTCGGGGCTCATTCGGTTCTGATCCGGCATGGAGGGGATCGGGATTGATTTACCACGGCCTTCCACCACGAAAACCGGCCATAGGAACTTTTCGAAGCCGGGCACGTTTGTGCCAAGCATGCCACGGATCCCTCGGGTTCTCCGCAAGCGCCGCAGCCGGGTGTCTGGAAAAGAACTCATGCGTATATCTCCTTTCGGGGAATCCCTTGCTGGTGGTCGTCGCATCGGCCGAGGTCTTGACCCACAACGTAGGCGGCCAGCGCCGCCACCGCACTCTCAGACGTTGCTTCCGGCGCCACGACAGTCACTTTCTGCCCATATTCTTCAAGGACCGCAGCCGTGGGCGGCCCGATCGCGATCCGCAGCCGGTTGGCCAAACTCGCGGAGCCCCAATTTGCAGTGAAGGCCCGCACCGCAGAACCGCTCATAAAAATGACGGCCTCAAAGTCCGGAATCCGGTCGTAGTGAACCGGGATGTTCCGATACAGAACACAGTCCGTGACCCGTATCCCGTTCTGGCGCAACGCCAACGAGATCCGGTCATCGGCCAGATCCGATCGGCAACGCAACGCCGAAACCCCAGCGCGCACGTGGGATCGCGCCGCCGACAGCAGTTCCTCCGTTCCGAACGCCACATCCGCCACCACGTCTGCCGTAAGACGGTGTTTCCGAAGTTGAGCCGCCGTGTGGGGCCCTGACACAATGATCTTCGGCAGAACCCGCCAATCCGTTCCGATATCGTCAAGAAGGCGGACCAGACAACTTACCGCCGACGGCGATGTGAGAATCAACCAGTCAAATTCATGAATGGCGGATAGAGCGGTTTTGGCCGACGCATCAGGCTCGAGGCGAATCATAGGGTAGCGCAGCGGCACGCCGCCGTATTCGGCAACGAGCGCCGCGACCCGATCCTGGACTTCGGCACTGCAAGTAATGAGCACGCGCATCCCTCTCAGAGCACCCCCTGTCGTATGGTAGAGAAACCTCCGCGACGCGGTTTCGCCGACAATCAACAGGACGGGCTGCAGCCCCGCGGCAGGGGCGACCCATTCGCTCATGTTTCCCAGACTCCCGGTCAACACGCTCTGCGACTCCAGCCCGGCATCACTCACAACAGCCACAGGCAGGTTCGGGTCATACCCTTGGCCATGCAGATCTGCGGCCACCTCACGAATGAAACACCCGGCCATAAAGAATACCAGCGGCATATTCCGCTGGTCCGTCAACGACAGCGGAACAAACTTCCCCTCGCCATCGCGAGGCGTAAGGACCATGAAGGCACGCGACATCCCACGGCGAGTGAGCAAGAGGCCTGTCCCCGTTGTCGCGGCACTCAGGCTGCTCACGCCGGGAATCACCCGGTAGGACAGGCCAACGAACTTCAGGAAGTCAATCTCTTCTCCCAAGCGGCTGAAAAGCCCCGGATCTCCGCCTTTCAGACGAACCACCCTGCGGCCACGCCGGGCATACAGAGCAAATAGACGGCATATCTCGTCCTGCTCAACGGGATGGCGGCCACACCGCTTCCCTACAGCTATCCGGACCGCATCGGTGGGGACAAGCTCAAGAAGCGATGCATCAACAAGGGCGTCATAGAGGCAGACCTCGCATTCTCCTAGTGCGGCAGAACCTGCCATCG
>JABMQG010000031.1 GCA_013203365.1 Planctomycetota bacterium
AGTGGATCCAGCACGGCGGATACGCTAAGCTGAACCGCCGTCAGCGGTCTGCCGGACAGTTCCGCCGCGATTGGCCCCACATCCAAGCGAACCGTCTGTTCAAGCGACTCCCCGGGGAACAGATAGCGTGGGGCAGCCCAGATAACCGGTATTCGCTGCGCGATCGGCAGGTATCGGCTGTCCGTTCGCATCTCCACGTTGAGCATCATCTTTGGCGTTACCAAACCCCATTCACCCAGCGACAGGGCGAGGTGGCCTATGTTGGTCAGAGTGGCCCGAACGTTCACCGGCTCCCCGACACGCGGGGTGGCAGGGACCGGTTCGAGTGTAACGGCTAGATATTTCTCCGGTTTCAAGGCCACATCAAGATGGCCTTGCCTGATGAATTGATCAATTTGCTCGGCAATCTCCAGGCATTGCTGGGGCAAGCCGGGCAGCGGTATCTGATGCTTCAAGGCTATGGCCGAAAGGTATCGCCAGGCCGGTCCGTTTCGGCCTAACTCCGCGGCGCCAGCTAATATCGACGCACCAGCCGACCGATCGCCTCTGAAAACGGCTTCATCTACCAAGGCGGCAACAGCGTAAGCATCGTTCACGGACAGTTGCATCAACATCTGCCGCGCCTCCTCGACGTGGTTCGACCCCAGTGCGCTCATTGCCCACACGCGGCGCACAAACGGGGCCTCGCCGTCCGCCTGCAGCGCCAAGGCGGCCCACTTCGAGGCTATCAGCGGACGATTGCGAAATCGTAAGTGAAACCAGGCCAGTTCGGCGCTCATTGTAGCCACGCTAACTGCCCTGGTTTCACGCAACCGATAAATTTCGGACATCCGCTCAACCAGGGACTCGGCCCGCTCTGTTTGGCCCAGCCGAACGTACGCCTCCACCAGCAGGCCGGCAGTACCCAGGTCCAAGGGGACCCGGTCCGCCTCTGAGGCGAACTCGGCCGCCGCCCTCTCGTACAAGCCGGCATCAAGGAGTGCGTTGAGGAAATCCCGCCTGAACACCCTGCTGGGAATATGGTCGGCCGAGACGGCAACAGCTTGGGCATAGTCGTACAGTAGGATAGCCTTGTCGTAAAGGCCCTGAACGCGACAGAGCTGACCCAGTTCCCACGCCACGTTGACGGCTAAGGGGTTGCTGCGAAGCATGGCCAAGGCACTGGCCGCTTGGCGCTCAACTGGAATAGGTGCCTCCAATCGCGCTAGACTTCGCAAGGCGGTCGCTTGGTAGTTGTCCGCCTCCAACGCCTTGCGGTACAGTTTGATCGCAGAGGCCGGCTCGCCTTGACCCTCCTTGATTGCCGCCAGGTTCACCATCGCCGTCGCCCGAACAGCCGCGCTGTAAGCGTCGTCGTTCATCAGCGATTCCAGCATTACCTCACGCATCTCCGCCGTTGCGAGAGCCGCCAGCTTGTATCGAATCCAACGCACCGTGGCCTCGTAGTCAAGCCCATTGACGGTACGAAGATATCCCTCAGTCGCGCGGGCCGCTTCGCCCAAATCGCCTAGGCTTTCGTTGGCCTCTGCCAATAGGCGCCATGCAGCGGAATTGCCGCTATCCGCCCTCAGTGCCAGGTGAGCCAGGACGGAGGCGCGGCGAACATGATGACGTGGTTTGGCCACAGCCGTATCGCCGATTGCGTCGTATACGATGGCCATGGCCAGTTCCTTCTCCGCGGGTGAGGCCGCCGGCTGTGATGATGCGGGTTGGGTCGCCGGTCTTGTCTGCGCCAGAGATGTGTCGGCCGCCAATAACAAAACAAATGTCAGCAGGATTGTTCTCATTGATCCTGGTGCTCCCATGGCAAGCGTATGGCAAACTCGGCCGGCAACTACATAGCACCTGCAACTGAACGTATGCCTCGCCGGGCGGGACATGCGGATCAACCGTGCAACACGCTCAGAGCCGAGGTCCATACCCAATTCCTCGACCGAGGCACTGGCGTAGTCATCCTGCTCGTTAACAATTCTGTCGCGATTGTCCGTCATTTCCTGTTGTGGCGTTTGGATCGGCCACCGACCGGGTTGGCCTGCTGGTCCGGGCGATTGGTCCGCGATAGCCGGTCCGCAAACGCCGGGCCACAACTGGCCGGAAGCCGACGAAGGGCCGCCAGCAACACCAGTCCCAATATAAACAATATCAAACACTTCCACTGTGCCGGGGTAAGGGTCATGCCGGGATTATCATCTCGAATAAACTCCAGGATAAAACGCGCGGGGGCGTAGAACACAAACATCATGGCAAACACCTGGCCATCCCGGCTTCGCAGCCTGAGCATCGCCCACAGCAGTGTGGCCAACACCAGTGCGTTTATAACGCCATAAAGCTGTGCCGGATGCACCGCCAAAGACCGCCCCGCGCGGGCAACGGCAAACTGGTGCTCGGTCTGCAACTCGTCGGGCATTTTCAGCACTCGCCCGTCGTCCAAGCTCTCCCGGATCAGTTCCGCCGGCACTTCAAGGCGGGCGTCGCGGACCGACTGGTGACTGTACGCCGGGGATGGATTCGACCCTGGCGGATAGGGGTGGGAGCCCTTGTGGGGATAGAAGATCGGCTCGCCGGCATAGGGAAAATGAATTCCCAAGACAAATCGCTCAGAGCAAACACCGCCGAAGCAGCAGCCGTTCAGCATGCAACCCACCCGCCCGAAGGCCAATCCGATCATCGCGCTGACGGCAAGAATGTCCAGAAATCTCCTCACCGGCAGCCTATGCCAAAGCAGGTAGCACAGAACCAGAACAACTGCCAGTATCAGCCCGCCGTCGAACACCAAACCGCCCGAGCTGAGTTTGATAGCTTCCCATAGCCGACCCATGACCGTGCGGTAAATCCCACCCGCATGGGGGCCGAACTCACGGTCCCAGTGCTCGATTACGTAGCTAAGTCTCGCGCCAAGAACCCCACCGGCCAAGGCAAGGAACGCCAGATTATTAATAATCTCCGGGTCTTCACCGCATCGTCGCGTCAGATGCCTCGCTAAGCCCATCGCCGTGAGGAACCCCAGGGCGAGCATCAATCCGTAGCTGTGAACCCTGCCGACAATCCATAGCAAGCCAACGATCAGTACGACCAGCAAGACACCGCCGAGAATCTCCACGGCACCTGGCCAGCGGCCGGCTCGGCCCCTTGAGCGGCGACGAACGCGCCGGCGAACCAGAAACGATCCCATCGCCATCGCCGCCACCACCAGGATAGCGAACGCCAGAATTTTGGCGGGTGTGGACTGCAACGACAGTCCAAACAGCCGCCACTGAGAAAGGTCTATTAGTACTGGGTGCAAGTTCCGAAATCCTAAATCACAGGTCAAGAACCGCTAGATCAATCGACAACCTAATGCGACTTTCCATGTCAAGCAGGGACACCCCTGGCAAGGCAACCAAAGCAGACAACCCCGCTTGGGTTGCCGATACAGCCTGAAAAAGCCTGGCGAAGGCACAACCTCTCCTGGCCGGCTACAGAAAAGCGATAAGCGGCCTACAGAAAACTACTTCAGTTCTCTTACCAGCCGATTCTTCTCATCCAGGACGATCACTTGTGCACGATGTTTGGATAGCTCGGCCTCGTCCATCATGGCGAAACACATAATGATGACCTTGTCGCCGACGTTGACCAGATGGGCGGCAGCACCATTGATGCAAATCGTCCCGCTGCCGCGCTCACCGGGAATCACGTACGTTTCGTGCCGTGTGCCGTTGGTCAAATCCGCCACCAGCACGCATTCCCACTCAGCCAAGCCCACAGCATCCATCAAGTTGCGGTCGATAGTGATAGATCCGGCATAATTGAGGTTGGCATCCGTGACGGTCGCATGGTGAATCTTCGCTCTGAGAAAACTTCGGTACATTGTCATTCTAGCCGCCTATCTCACGCATCCTGCCCTGTCCCATATTCCATTGCACTAATCTACGGCCTGGCCGGCGGCGGGTCCACCAACATATTGTCGATGAGCCTCGTGCGGCCAAATCGGACGGCCAGGGCAATCAGCACCGGCCTATCCATTATTTCTACGGCCTGTAGGGTATCTGGATCGACAATTTCCACGTAATCCACCTCGCCCAAAGGCGCATTCTCGGCCAGGTGCCGGCGGATAATCTGTACCGCCACGCCCGACAGACTCAGGCCCCGAGCAATCTCTTTCGCCACCAGCAAGAGCGAAGCATAAAGCTGCGGCGCCTGTGCCCGTTCGGCCGGCGAGAGGTACCGGTTCCGGCTGGACATGGCCAACCCGTCGGCCTCGCGAACGATCGGGCAAACAACCAGCCGGGTGGGAAAATTCAGGTCCGTCACCATCCTCCGGACTACCACCGCCTGCTGCGCGTCCTTCTGACCGAAGTAGGCCGCGTCCGAACCTACTATGTTCAGCAGCTTTGCAACCACCGTGCATACGCCGGCGAAATGCCCTGAGCGACGGCGCCCGCACAAACTCTCGGTCAACTCCGACACGGTTATCGTCGTCAACTCACGACGGGGGTACATCTCCGTCACGGCAGGCATGAAAACCGCCGAGGCCCCGTGCCTCTCACACTCGGCGATGTCAACCTGGGGTGTACGGGGATACTTGTCAAAGTCCTCTCCAAGGGCAAACTGCGTTGGATTGACGAAAATTGTCACCACGACGAAATGCCCGTCAGCCACCGCGGCGTCGATCAAGCTCGCGTGTCCGCCATGCAGGGCACCCATCGTCGGCACCATACCGATGGTCCGTCCCGTCTCTCGGGCGGCCGCCACGACCCGGCGAACCTCGGCGATTGTCTTGAATATCTCCATCATACACCTTCAAGGCTGGAATCAGCCCCGGACCGGCCGAAGTTGCACCTGGCGGCCTTGCTCGGACAGGAATGCCGCTTCTAATCGCCAGATGCTCCCGCCAATTAACCGCTTTCCTTAATACCGGCACAATCCGCCGGAATCCACCGGCTCGGGCATTCAGAGCTTTGGGCTAAGTTCATTCAACAGCCACCGGCGCTGCTCGGGGCGGGCCATGTCTCGCTCGGCAATGTCCACCCGTATCACCGGCGCGCCAGCGTCAGCCAGGGCGCTATCATAGTCGCTGTGCAGTCGGCGAAGAAACTCTTCGGTGAAATACTTCTCGTGCGGCCGGCCCCTCCGCGCGATGCGCTTGATGAGCAACTCCACCGGCCCGTCCAGGTGAATGAGCACCGCTGGCCTCTGGACCAGAGCCGTCACCTGCCCGGCCAGGTATTCGTACGCCGCCAATTCCTCCCCCGCCAGCCAGATGGCGGCGTAAACATGATCCTGGAGGAACGCATGGTCGGCCACGATAGGCCGACCGTCTTGAAAGCGACTCCGCTGTAATTGGCTGACCCGACTGAGCAGAAACCAGGTCTGTCCGGCCAGTCGCAGGTCGCCCCGCCCTGCGTAAGAGTCGGCCAAGAACGGGTTGCCGGCGTAGTCCTCCAGGACCAATTGGGCCCCGAGGGCCTCGGCCAACCAACCGGCAATGGTGGTCTTGCCACTACCCGGAGGGCCAACCAGGCTGATCAACGAGGCACTCACTGCTGCTGCTCCAACTCTTCCAGCAGCCTGGCGATAGTCTTGCCCAACACCGGGTGCACCACGTTGGGGGCGATCTCGGCCAGCGGGCCGAGCACGAAGGCACGTTCGTGCATATGCGGGTGTGGAACCGTCAAATCGGGATCGTCGAGAACCAACTCGTCGATCAGTTCGATGTCCAGATCGCACGTTCTCGGACCCAATCGCAACTCATTAGATCGGTCGCGGCCGAGGGCCGACTCGATTTCGTGCAGCCGCTGAAGCAGTTGGTGAGGCGATAGATCCGTATCCACCCTGGCTGCCCCGTTGAGGTATCTGCTTTGTGGCGGACCGAAAGGTTCGGTTTCAATAAAACGGCTTACCCACACCACCGACACGCCGGGCGTTTCATCAAGCAACTTCAGCGCACGCTGCAAATTGGCGTGATGATCGCCAACGTTACTGCCCAAGCCAATATACGCCTTATATTTCATGCGTGTCCTTGACCTGCCCCAGGCAGGTTTACAATCGCGTTTCAAAAGCCAATGCCGTCATAATCCCGTTTCAGTGATACGCCCCATCGCCTTTTTTAGCACTTCGTCAGGGTAGGTCAGAGAGATCCGAAAGAACCCTTCTCCGCATTGCCCGTAGCCGGCGCCCGGAGTAACCATGATGCCGGTCTGCTCCAGCAACTCGGCGGCGAACGCGCCGCTGTCGCCGTGGTATTTGCCCGGAACGGGCGCCCAGACGTAGATGGTAGCCTTGGGTTTTTCGATCGACCAGCCGTTGGCGTTCAGTGCGTTCACCACCAGATCACGCCGCCGCTGGTAAACGGCATTGATCGGCGGGATGATCTCCTCGGCATGGTTAAGGGCCACGGCGCCGGCAAATTGAATGGCGCGCAGCGAGCCGTTGTCGGCGTTCTCTTTGACCGTTTTCAACGCGGCTACCGCCTGCGGGTTGCCAACGACACAGCCAATGCGCCACCCGGTCATATTGAAGGCCTTGGACAGGGAGAAAAATTCCACGGCCACATCTTCCGCTCCGTCAACTTGGAGGATGCTCGGAGCCTGATAGTCGTCGTAGACATTCTCGCAGTAGGAGTTGTCGTGAGCGATGAGGATGTCGTTCTGTCGGCCGAACTCGACGGCCTTGGCGAAGAAATCCAGCGGCGCCACGGCCGTCGTGGGATTGTTTGGATAATTCAA
>JABMQG010000312.1 GCA_013203365.1 Planctomycetota bacterium
CGTAGTCGCCGCGGTCTTCGAGAACCTTGTCTTCGAAGGCCGGCTCGAACGCAGCCTCGCACCAGCTCAGCTGCATCAACTGATGGTGGCCAGGCTCATCGTAGCCGAACAGCTCGTCCATATTCGCATCGCGGTCGAGCCCCTGCTCGTACCACCGCTCCAGGCAGTAATAGCCGAACTCCCTGCGAAACAGCGGCGCGCCGGGCACGCGGGCATAGTAGTCTCGGAGTTTCCCGGCCGAGGCGCACATACTCTCCTGCCTCACCATGGCACTGACTCCGTCGGCAGGCTGGGGCGTTGTCATTGTTCGAACTCCCTGAATTTCAGATTGATGGTCGGTAACCTTTTGTCCGGTGGCCATTAGATGCACTTAGAGTCCCTATACACCGGCTCCCTCGACCTGTCAACCGGCGGCCGGGGTGCATAAAGGTTTTTGGGGTTATGCGGCATCCAAGTGAGGCCAAAGGAGTTCCCAACGGTCATTCAGACGCATCAGCTTCAACGCCAACATGCTGCTCAAGCCCTCTCGGGACCACCGAGTGCCCGGACGCTTGAAGCGGGATTGCACCACGAACTTGCACGCTCCCTCCACCGCCCCAGTACTGATCGGTAGTTTCATCTGCCTAAAACGCCCGTACCTCATGCGAAACTGGTTCCGCTGGAAATACGCCAGGTTCAGGCGGACCGTCTTGCCTTGCTTGGCAGAAAGCCTTCCTCGCCGCTGCGACCAACCACGCTCAATCGCTCCTATCACAAGATCAGTACGTCCCTGTTTGAGATACTTCCGATACCGCCGAACCCACGCTCGGGTCGCCACCGAAGTATGTCTGTCACCCCACAACGCCTCACCCACCTCCCAGAGGTGCTCGGCGGCGTGGTAGAAATCCACAATCTCGATCGCATCCGGGAAATGAAAATCCGTCAGATTCCAAATCCACGGCGCCCCGTCACCCATACACACCACCCGGCGGACCTGCCCAGTACCCCAGGCCTTCCCCACAGCCCGCAAGGCCCATCCAAACTGCTCTGAATTTTCCAGCGTCGCGAAGTAGCCCTTATCCAACAGCTTGCCACGCCCGCTGGAACTCCTTCAACGAGAGGCCGTTGGATACAGCGTCGCCAGCTTGACCTCATGCCAGCCGTCACGCTGGGGAGCCTGACAACCATCCGTTGCAATGATTAAGGTATCAGGGAAGCCATCTCGGCGCGGACCCAGCGCCGAGATATCTCCGTCGTCCGAGCCTTGCACCTGGGACTCCAGCATCTCCTGTGCCCGATTGCCCACGGACTCAGCGACCTGTTGCACAATCGGCGGACTGATCGAAACACCCAACAAACGACTCATCAGATCGCTGGTCGTCCCAAAGCCCGATTTGCAACTCAACAGACTCGTCGCTTCCTGAACCCCAATGCTCCAGCCACGATGACCCATCAGGCCCATCGCTTCATCCAGTGGATAACTACAACCATCTTTGCCACGACAGCGGGACCGCGTCACGTCCAGTGGACCAAACAGCGAAACCACCGTTCGGGTCCGATGGTCGTACACCGGTCGATCGGATGCCAACTGTTTATCCAACGCCTCCAGAATCACGCCCATCGCTTGGGTGCCCACATGCCATAGCCGCTCTCGCATCGCCAATTCCACCGTCGCCACCGGAACGTAAGCTGCCTGCACTTGTAAAAGAAGACCCTTTAATTCCGCGCCCAGTCGTCGTACCATCTCGTCGATAAGTTTTTCGTCGTTCATGGGTAGTCCTCCCTGACCAAGGTTGTTTTTTCTTCCCAGAGAGCCTACCCAATTTTTCGCGCCACCAAAACCTTTATGCACCCCGGCGCAGAGACGCAGAGTTGGGGATTGACACGGGGCCCAGTGGCTCGTTTAATAACTGGGTTTGACTGTAGAAGTGATTCCAATCTATTCTACGGCGGAAAGGCGTGCGGGCCAGGTGCTATGACACGTAAACTACGCAACGGATGCCCAGGTGGATGTCCGACATGCCCGGATAGCGACACTAGCGAGGGTGTGAACGGGTGGGCTTCGGCTCACGCCAAAGCCGGCGGCAAGTTATTCGGCGCAAAGCTGCTTGCAATAGCTGCATGTGCGTTTGTAACGCCGCTCGCCGCCGCCTTGGCAGGGGCTGTGCTCGCCGGGCCCGGCGAGACCAGGAGATTCGTCGGCCTGGTGGTCGGTCTGCTGGCCGGCTTGGCCGGCGGTGCTGCCGTTGCATTTATGATTCGGCGTCGACCAGTGGATAAGGAGCACGCGTGAGCCGCTCAGCAATGCTATCGGCCAGGAAAGGCAAGGGCAGCTTCGCCCGCGGGATACACCCACACGATTGGAAGGAACTCACCGCCGACGCCGGTATCGAAGTGGCGCCTACGCCCCAAGCGGTTACAATCGCCTTGGTCCAACACATCGGCGCTGCCAATTTGCCGGTGACCAAACCCCGCCAGCATGTGGCCCTCGGTGAGAAGCTCGGCTACTGCGATGCGTTCGTCTCGGCACCTGTGCATGCATCGATCGCCGGTGTTGCCGCCGCGCCGTCTATGGTCACCCTGCCAAACGGCCGGCATGTGCCGTGCGTGGCCGTCAAGGCCGAGGGCGAGCAACTGGAAGGTGAAAAGCTCTGGGATGACACCTACGGCGGCGATTGGCCCACCGTCGGCTTCGAGCATCTGTCCGCCGAGGCTCTCATAGATGCCATTCGCAAGGCCGGACTGGTCGGCATGGGCGGGGCGGGGTTCCCCACGCACGTCAAG
>JABMQG010000313.1 GCA_013203365.1 Planctomycetota bacterium
CCCCGCTGCTGGGCATCATACTACTGCTGGCAGGCAGGGGAAAGATCAACGTGCCGCCGCGTGAAAAGAAATCGTAATGCCAGTCTCGGCCGATGGTCGGCCATGTATTGTTGCTTGTCTACCTTGACAAAACGTGCATCATTACCGCATTCGTGCGTGTAATGCGTACGTAATAGCTCCATAGAAAAACCCGCATGACGCTCAAGAGGATGAGGATTCCTCGGCTCCAACGGAGCCGAGGACGGTAGCCGCGTGTGAAGCGCTGTCCGCCGACAGGCGGGCATAGCGTAACCCGTGGATACAGTCTTGATAATTCCGCCCCGGCGGGGCGGAGGAGGCCCCGGAACACGCGGATCAGTCGAACACATACCGCTCTTCCAACTCAACGCCGTGGGCGCGGTCCGTCAGTGCGTTCGAAACGAGTTATACTTCCACGTGTCGAGTTCCATCACACAGTACACCTCGAACAGGTAAAGCTCAACGGGATTGATGATGGGCAGGAATGCGACCTGCATTCCGGACAAGGCCTTTCTTGCCCCATCAAAGGCCTTCAGGAACTTGGGCTGTTTCATCGCTTCTTCGCGAGTAAGCTTATGGGGGCATTGCTTGCAGGCCATCTGATACGCCAAGCTGGCAGCGAAGTGCGTTCGCCCCTTCACGTGCTGCCCCAGCCTGGCGATAACGCACTGCGAAATCCCGACATAGAAAGGTTTGTTGCCTTTGCCTTTTAGCAAGACATAACAACCGGAGAAGTCCTTCGCAAGCTCCAGACATTGGAGAAGTCCCTTTACACCTATTCCCGCCGTCGCGAATTCCGCCATTTTGTGGGGCGATTGTATCGCCTTCTGCATCCCCTCCATCAGTCTGGGCAGAACCTTGGTGGCCAGCGCGGCAAAAGTATGCGGGCACCCGTCAATGGTCATCCTGATCCCTCGCTCGTCGGTCCCTTTCTTCGTACACCTATGGCCATTCGACCTTCACATCGACGGGGAAAACGCCCGGGACCGGTGATTCGATCGGGATTATAAGCCGTATGCTCTCGAAACGACGGTCAGGCTCCAATTGGACAATGACGCCGACGAATACCTCATAGCCTGGTCGAAGCGCTGCGACTGTAGAAAGGTCGATGTTTTCATAAGACCGCCGTTCACCCGGGTTCCGCACGCGATACTCGGTGCTCTCTGGGCGGGCATACTCCAAGTCCTTACCGGAAGCATCCAGCGTTTGAACCTCAATAGAATCGCCCAGCACAATGGAGTCATTCCCAATGTTCACAATTCGCCCGCCCCTTACCAGCTCCGGATTCATGGCGAAGGTCTTCGGATTGGGGCGAAAAATCGGAGGTGCATCTGCAAGAGTAAGCTTGCCACAGCAGCCTTGCAGTTTGGATGATAGCCCCCCGGCAAGGATGTGATCGTAGAGTTGTTTTCGGTAGCGTTTCACCTCTTGGATTGTGAAATTCTTGCTCTGACTGGGCTTGCTGTCGTACTGGTTATGATGATCAAAACACAAGAACGCCAGGTTGTCGGGATCGTTGTTGGTTCGCTTCTGGTCCAGGTGAGCGAGCTGTCCTTGCCTTACGGAATCATCAGCGTTTAGCCCGAAGCAGATGCAGCAGCGCCGCCGGCTCTTGGTCAGCACTTCCTTTTCAATTTTTTTGGGAATCGTGATTCTCTTGGCCATAGGATATGCAATCTCCAATACTCAGTGTTTACCGGGTATCCTCAGATGGGGTATTTCGGATGGACAACCCGCGGCAGCCGAACACCTCGCACATCTGGCTAGCGAACAAGTTGTGCCCTTTTTGCGACAGGTGCACCGAGTCCAACGTAGCACCTGGGGCTGTGAGTATATATGCAAAGATTCGGCGAGGGACTAGCTTGACTCCATATTTCACGGCAAGTCGTCGCTGAACCAGGCCGAAACGGTTCTCGAATGGCGGAAGCGGCAGTTCCATCATGACGATCTGCCTGCCCGGCCGCACAAGCTCCCGCAGTAGGGCTTCGAGATCGATCTCAAACTGACTGGCTGACTGACCTGAAAGTAGTTCGTTTCCGCCGATCTCGATAAGAACGGTCCCATCACCATGGACTTCTCGTGCCTGCGTAATGGCTGAGGCCGTCGTGGCCCCGGCGGCGGCAAGGTTCTTCACTTGTAGCTGCCAGTGGTTCTGGAGCATCGCCGGCCAGCAGTCGCTGCTGTCTGAGCCAAGCCCGGCACTAACAGAGTCGCCGATGACGAACAGCGTCTCACTGGGCCGTATAGGTGCTTCTCGCACCCAATGCCAGGGTAGTTCGATGGCAGCCGCGCCCAGGCAGGATGCGACGGCGATTCCCTTGGCTAGCCAGAGCCATCGCAGGGAACGTGACTGCCTCTCAACGATTAGCGCCAGCAACAATAGGACACCCCATGCCGCATAGAGCCAGAACGGCATTGGGATGGCCGAGAATACTACCAATATAGTTCCAATCGATATGAGGAGCACTTTAATCCGCACAGTCCTCTTGCCTCGCGGCCGTGGGAGACAGAAACCAACCAGCAATAGTCCTGTGCCGAGGAAAAACGCCGCCCCGCTAATGAATAGGTAGATGAAATAGTTCATACTCGCACAACTCCTCCCGCCAATTACGTCCTTCCAGTAGGTCCTGATCCTCTCGGCCTGCCCATCCTCCAGCCGGTTGCCCGGCTTACGCCGCTTCATGCCCGCCAGGCTGACCAAGGGCCAAATCGCCGCTCACCGTGCGTGCACAGCACGGCTCGCCGCCGGCATTATGCCGGTTCATTCGCCGGTGATGCTCTCGACCAGGCCGAACAACTGCTCAAGTCGCTCCAAGTCCTCTTGCCGCAGCGGCGGCAAGTTAAGCGCCTTGACGTTGGCCTCGAGGTGCTCGATATTGCCTGTGCCCGAGAGTATCACGTCGGCGCCCGGCTCGTGACGGCAGAAACGGTAGGCCGCTTCAGTAAGACTCTTGGCCGCTCCGGGCCCCATGCTAAGGAAGCCCAGCGGATCGTCACCTGGCAGGTCGCCGCCGATCTCACCACGCGCCTGTAGCTCATCGAGTACCTCCCTTAGTCGACCAGGCCGACTAAGCGCCCGCCGCACCGGAAACATTATTAGCGTACCTATGCCCTTGCTGCGGGTCGTGGGGAAGATCGTCCGCCGAGCCGAGGGATTCAGCAAATTGAAGCCCACCATGACCACGTCCCAGCAGCCGTCGCGGACGGCCGTGGATAGCATCCGGTGGGTCGGGTCCGCAATGAATATTTCGGTGATCCCCAGGAATCGGCACTTGCCTTGATCGCGCAGCTTCTCCATCACGGGCCAAATTCGTTCTCTGGCGTGGTCGTAATGCTCTGGCCGCACCCCGTGAAGGTTATAGATGTCAACGTAATCCATGCCAAGCCGCCTCAGGCTGCCTTCCAGGCCCACGGCAAAATCGTTGGGATCGATCAGCTCGCCATCGTGGACGACGGGCTTTTTGGTGGAGATCACAAACTTGTCGCGGTCAACCCCTCCAAGCGCCCGGCCGACGATTTCCTCGGTGCGGTAGACCTCGGCGGTGTCGAAAAAGTTCACGCACAACTCCATCGCACGCCGCACGACGGCCTCGGCATTCTGCTCGCTCTTGCCGTCGTTCAGGCCCAGTCGGCTGGGCCCGCCGCAGCCCAGGCCCATCCTGCTTACCCGCAGCCCTGTCCGCCCCAGCGTGGTGTAGTCCATGCAGCTTCGCTCCTCGATTCCACGTCCGCCCCGGCCGAATTGAATTACCGCGCAAAACCGCGCAAAACCGCCCTATGGTCCGGCTCGTTGCCGTCGTCAGGCGCCGTACTTGTCCAGCTTTTCTGCGTGCGCCATTGCCAACGGCAGCAGTTCCTTGGCTGTGATGGTCCCTATTTCCCCGCCCCGGCAGCTTATCTCGTCGAACCGCCCAACCTGGCCGCCTCTAAGATGTGGGGCGTGAAGCAGCACCGGCACCGGATGCCAACTGTGGGCCTTCAGGCTCGGCGGTGTGCTGTGGTCGCCGGTGATGATCAAAAC
>JABMQG010000314.1 GCA_013203365.1 Planctomycetota bacterium
GTCGCCAACGCCGCCGCGACGATCGCCCGCAACGGGCTGTTCCTTCCGCCCAGGCTCATCGACGACAGCAACCTGCGGGATCGCCGCACACTTGAACTGCCGCCGAGAGTCAGCCGAGACCTGAAACTGCCACCGGCCACACTGGAAGCCGTGCAGGACGCCATGTTCGCCGTGGTGAACGAACCCGGCGGGACCGCGTATAAATACGCCTTTGGCTCCCCAGTCCAGATATGCGGGAAGTCCGGCACCTCTCAGACCAGCCGGCCCGGGCTGAACACTTCATGGTTCATCGGCTACGCGCCGAGAAATGACCCCCGAATAGCCTTCGCCATCGTGCTGGAATACACGCCGGCCGAGGAGAGCGGGGGCGGAAGGCTCTGCGGACCGTTGGGCAAGGAATTGGTGACGATATGTCATGAATTGGAATACTTCAATCAGCCCGACACATCCACCAACAGAAATGATACAGGCAATTAAAGACTATCTCCGACACTTCACCTGGCCGATTCTGCTGACCCTGTTGGCCCTGTTGGCCATCAGCGTGCTGGCGATTCACGTCGCCGGAAAGTCCGACGAGGACGTCGCCGGTTGTGCGGTCAAGCAGTTGGCATTTGCGGCAGTGGGCTTGGCGGTTTTTTTCTTGGCCACCACCGTGCATTACCAGCGAGTTGGACAGGCCAGCTATACCCTGTTCGCCGGCACGCTGGTGCTGCTGGTGGCGGTGCTTCTCTTTCCCGACCGCCGGGGCAGCCATCGGTGGATATATATGCCCTGGCTCAGTCAGATCACATTTCAACCTTCCGAGCTGGCCAAGCTGACGTTTATCATCGCCCTGGCGTGGTATTTGCGATATCGCGACAGCTACCGCCGGCTCGCCGGGCTGATCGTGCCGTTCGTCATTACGCTCATACCACTGGGGCTGATCCTCATGGAACCGGACCTCGGCACGGCTTTGCTGCTGCTGCCGACCCTGATGGTGATGCTGTTCATGGCAGGGGCCAAACTTCGGCACGTGCTGGTGATCGTGGCTATGGGTCTGGCCGCGATTTTGCTGCCAATGCCACGACCGGTGGACAAAAACGTCTTCGCCGCCGAGGCCGACAAATTCGACTCCTGGCGGCTCGGGCCGGCAACGTTCTATCATCCCAGGCAATTTTACCGACCGGACGGGACGATTAATTGGGGCCGCATGGCCGCCATGCCTGCGGTCTACTGCCGACTGCAACTCGGTGATGGCGGTGTCTTCGATCTCCAACCGCTTTCCCTGATGGTAATGGAACAGACAGGGCGCCAGTACCAGGTTAAGCGAATCGAGGGCTGGCTTCGCCAGGACGATCCGCGCACCAGGGCCAGCATAGGCTACCAGCAGTATTACTCCACGCTGATCCTCGGGTCCGGACGATGGTTCGGAATGGGTGCGTGGAAGAAGGCCGCCGGGGGGTATTTTCAAATGATCCCGGACGAGCACACCGACTTCATCTTCAGCGTAATAGGCGCACAGTGGGGCTTCGTCGGCTGCGCTGGCGTGCTGGCGCTGTACGTGATCATTTTCGTATTCGGCGCAGACATCGCATCCGTTACCCGCGACCCGTTCGGCAGGCTGTTGGCGGTGGGTGTGCTGGCCCTGATGGCGGCGCAGATTTTCATCAACATCGGCATGACAATGGGACTGATGCCGATTACCGGCATGACACTGCCGCTGGTCAGCTACGGCGGCTCCAGCCTGCTGGTTAACTGCGCCGCATTGGGCCTGCTGGTCAACGTGGGGCGTCATCGCCAGGTGTCGCTGGCGCCCAAACCGTTCGAGTTCGATGGCGACTAGAGCATGTTCCTTTTGAGATGAGGTAAGGAAACGGAACGTTTGGCCCCTGTTTCAGGGCCAAACCGTGTTTCGCATGCGACAGGCTTATCGTAAATTGCTATAAACCATGAACGACACACGAAATTGCGAGCTTGTTTTCAGCCGACCGATCACGCCGGGGCATGTATGCCAGGGGCGGACGCTGTCTTTGGGTGACTATAACACATTGCTTCTGTACCACCACCATCGGCCGCACAGGCCCGTACCGATTGTCATGCTGCACGGCATACAGAGCCATCCCGGCTGGTTCGTCGGCTCGGCTAGCGCGATGGCCCAAGCCGGGTACAGGGTCTTTCAGTTCCAGCGCCGAGGCAGCGGCGCCGACACCGGCGCCCGCGGGCACGCAAGGTCAGCCGGTCAACTGCTGAACGACCTCGACCTGGCCGTCAACTACGTTCTTCAGGAAACCGGCGCACGCCAAGTGCACATGGTGGGAATCAGTTGGGGTGGCAAATACGCGACGTGCTACTGCCTGCGCCGCCTCTGCGCCGAACGGGTCAGTAGCCTCACGCTGGTTGCACCGGGCATTCGCCCGCGAGTAGACGTACCCTGGCCGATCAAGCTGGCGGTGGCTGTCTGCTCGCTGATAGCGCCGCAAAAACGATTCGATATCCCTCTCAGCGACCCGGCGTTGTTTACCGATAACTGCGAGATGCGCGAATATATCCGCACCGATCCTCACCGTTTGGCCCGCGCGACCGCCGCCTTCATGCTCAGCAGTCGAATGATGGATCGGCTTGTAGCCGGGGCAGACGCCGACGCGCTCCGCCTGCCGGTGAATCTTCTGCTTGCCTCGGCCGACCGGATCATCGACAACGCCGCCACTTGCACACTGATCGCCCGCTTGGCCGGGGCCAACCTGAAGACAGTCGAATTGCAAGGCGCCCACACGCTGGAATTCGAACCAGACCCGACGGCCTTTTTTGACGCACTGGCGCAGGCCGTCATCGGCTCCGAGTGATCCGCCAGCGCCAGCACCCGGCCGAGAGCGACGGACTATTCGTCACGTCCAACCGGCTCATCGCCAGCATAGTACTCGCGGGGGTCCGTGATGCGGCCCGTGATGGCGCTGGCGGCTGCGGTGAGCGGGCTGGCCAGGTAGACTTGGGCCTGTTTGTGGCCCATTCGGCCGGGGAAGTTCCTATTCGTCGTGGCAATCACTCTCAGAGGCTCGTTCGCTCGGCCGAAGGTGTCTTTGGGACCACCCAGACAC
>JABMQG010000315.1 GCA_013203365.1 Planctomycetota bacterium
ACGCGCAGCCCGTCGCCAGCCCGCCGCAGATGGAAGAGGCGAAGGAGGAGCAGGCGCAATGGGCGGTCCGAATCTCGGCGATGGAGGGCATTCCGGCTATCCTCTTCCAGGTTCCGGTCGGCACCAAGAAGACAGTCATATTCTACAACCCAATTGGCAAAGCCCAGATCAAGAGGGCATGGCTGGAGATGCTCGTGAATGACATAGACGAGCCGAAGGAGGCCACCATCACCCTGAATGGCAGAACGCCCATCAAGATCGAGGGCAGCGTGATGGGCGAAGCCGAAGGCCACTTTGGACGCCTTGCGGTACCTGTCGCAGCACTCGTGGAGGGAAAGAACACCTTCGAGTTCACGTTTGCGGACAACCTGGCGGACAGCACCGAGGGGTACATTATCACCGATGCATCACTGGCGCTCCAGATCCAGACGGATTGAACATGTTGAGATTCCGCAGACCCTTGATCCTGGTCATTGTGTTATTGCTGACACGGTGCATTTCCGGCAGTGCCACGGCAGCAGAAGACACTTTGCCCTCGCTTCTTCCGCGCCAGACAACTGAGCCTCGCTGGAACAATGCAGAGTTGGAGAAAGGGTACGTTGTGTACTCCAAGACCTACCTGACTCCACTTCTCACATACCAGAAGCCCGAACGGTCGCAGATTCAGAGCAGGTATTCGATCAGGCTTGCGCGGGACGAGTACGAACCGCTTCAGATTGGCGTGTACGCCCTGCAGAGTTCCCAAGCTCTCGCTAACGTGCGCATCGAGTGCACGCTGGACCTCCCCGTCACCATTCGCACTATGGAACTGCGCGACTTCTGGAAGAAAGTCGAGGGCTACCCTGATCTTCAGGTGCCGGACAAGGGAATGCCTGAGGGCAGTGGGTTCGACAAGATCGAGCCGGCCACTACGCGCGTGTTCTGGCTGACGTTCTACGCCGCGCCGGATGCCAAGCCCGGCCTGCACAAGGGCAAGATCCGGATATCGGCGGACAGTGGGGGTGCCACCGAACTGGACTTGGCGGTCGAGGTGCTGCCGTTCGTCCTCCCGAAAGCAGACATCCCGTTTGGAATGTACTACTACGCCGTGGGCTACGTCCTGAAAAACCGGAACTACCAGAAAGGCGTGTTCCACGACATGGCGGCGCACGGTATGACCAGTATCGTGCAATACGTCTTCGACTCCGTGTGGGAGCAGGACCCCGGCGCATCGACCGGCAAGCTGACACTCGACTCAACATTCGCGCAGGATTGTCTCGACATGCAAGAGGCAGGGCTGGCCCGGCAGGGAATGCCCTTGGTGTTCAAAGACTACAAGGTCGCGGGCATCGAACCCCCGCCTCCGGGGGTAGGTGCTCAGGGTGATGCTGCGAAGGCGTCGGCAGCCAGGCAGTATGCGGATCACGTCCGGCGAAATCGTCTTCCAGAGTTTATCATCTATCTCAAGGACGAGCCGTCAGTCGACCAGGGACCGGAGTATTTCGAGTGGGCCGCAGGCTGGAAGAGATCCCCTATACGAACCGCCACGGCTATGAGCTCTGAAGCAGCCTGCCAGTTGGGGTATCTGCATGACGTCCAGATTGTTCACATGGGCGGAATCTCTCCTGAACTTATCGCCGAGGCGAAGCGCGCGGGCAACGAGGTCTGGACTTACAACCACGAGTTGGACCACTCCGGCCCGCCGGCCAACCGCTACTTCTCGGGCTTGTACACCTGGGGCCTCGGCCTCAAGGGAAACCAGAACTGGATATACTTCCACAGCACAAACGGGTATGTCGCTCCTGAAGGGGGGGAAGGTCCCAAACCGAAGCCGGCTTGGGAAGGCAGGCGCGAGGGGGTGGACGACTACCGCTACCTGCGTTTACTCGACAACTGCATCGCCGCCAGACCGGATAGCCCTATGGCCAGAGAAGCGGCTGCATGGCTTGGAGAAGTCCGCGCTTCCACCGACTGGTCGCTGTACCACGAGGGCGCCGGGTCAGGCACCCGCGATTACTTCCAACTGATGGCGCCGAGGCTGAGACCCGACGACTACGACAAGCTCCGCGCGAAAGCGGCGACGTACATCCTTGCGCTTGGGGTTCCCCAAACGGCCTATGACGTCCCGCCCAGAGAGACCAGCAAGGCCGCCAAGTATGAGGCCGAACCGTTCATGGGCAAGAGTGTTGAGCAATGCATCGCAGGGCTGCAAAGCACGGATATCTACCAACGCCGCGCCGCCGCGTCCGCGCTTGCTCTTCTCGGCAAGGAGGCTGCCCCAGCCGCCAGCTCCCTGGCAGACTGCCTCGGCAACCGCGACACCCGCCTGCCCGCACTGAGAGCGTTGGGTGCAATCGGCCCCGAATCGGCGGCGGCGCTCAAGCCGATGGCCGACCTCCTCCGCCACAAAGACTACTTCGTGCGGATTGCGGTCGCATTCGCGCTCGGCGGGATTGGCGCGGATGCCATCGAACCTCTCAAGCTCGCGTTGCACGACACTCACCCCAGCGTGATCCGGGCAGCGGGCAATGCGTTTGCCCTGATGGGGCCTGCCGCCAAACCCGCCGTGCCTGACCTGATATCTTTGCTTGTAAGACCCAGCGGCGAGTTGAGGAAGGGCAGAGAGATGCACAGCCGCGCCGCGACTGTGGCCATTATGGCCATAGGCCCCGGGGCCGTTGATGCCGTGCCCGCGCTGATTACCTATTACAGGAGCGAGAACGGCAACGAACCGTACGCTGCGGAGGCCCTTGCCTCGATCGGACCTGCTGCGAAGGATGCAGTGCCGACTCTCGATGAGTATGCCCCGAAACTGAACACTCACTGCAGACCGTTCACGCTATATGCTTTGTTCAGGATTACCGGCAAAGAGTTATACCTCGACCAACTCGCAGATACTCTTTGGACCGAGAGATACGGCTATTGCGTAGCGGAGCTGTTCGCCAAACTGGGCGTTTCGGGCAAACCTGTCGAAGCCAAGGTCCGCAAGCGATACAACGAGGCAATGGAGAAGAAACAGCAGAACGTCTTTGAGCCCCTTACCAAAGCGCTGAAAGCGATGAGCGAATGACGGATGACAACCCTCTGCTGCACGCCCAATTATGAGAGCGTTGGGCTCTGTAAGTCGAACCGCCGCGTGTCCGGAGGCGCTCGAATCCAACCCTCTTTCAACAG
>JABMQG010000316.1 GCA_013203365.1 Planctomycetota bacterium
GTCTGCTCAAAATCAATGTCCACGTAGCCGATGCCATTTGTGTCCGCGCATCGCCCGATCATACTGAAGTGGAAACCGATCTTGCGCAACAAGTTGATGCGTTCGTCATTCAAGTGCACTTCCATGACGACCACGCCGTCTGCCAAACCTTGCTGTGTTAACTGTTGCAGTTCGCTCAGATCGTGCATTTCAGACGACCACAGTACCAGGTGATACCCGGTTTCCCTGGCGACGTCGGCTCCACTTGTGACAAACTCGAGCTCCGTGATGCCCAGGCCACGTTCTGGAGTGGGAAAGAGGAGAGCGATGATTCTGCTGCGCTTACTGGCCAGGCCGCGCGCCAGGGCATGGGGACGATATCCTAGCTCCTCCATCACCGCAAAGATGCGCTGCCGGGTCTCCTCGGAGATAGGCCGCGTGCCATTTATCGCGTAGGAGACCGTGCTTATAGAAACGCCGGCCCGTTTAGCCACATCTAGCATCGTAGGCATAGTTACCTCTTGAGGTCATGTGCATGTGGGGGTATCATAAAACACATGATTCGTCGAAACGCTTAGTCGAAGCGCTTCGACAATGCATATTATAGTACCTTTTTCAGGGTCTGTCAAGCCGGGAATAGGTGCATTTTACTTTTGGGGCAAATTGTGGGATAATAGTGAGAACAAGCAAGCTGTACGGCCAGTATTAGCAGAATCTCTTACAGTCTTGAGAAAGGAGTCTGATCATGCCCAAACTTCCAGACCCCACTATCGGTGATACCAGTTGGTTCGTCCACGATCGCTTCGGTCTGTTCATCCACTGGGGCATTTATGCCCTGCCAGCGCGGCACGAGTGGGTGAAGCACGTCGAGCGCATCCGGGACGAAGACTACCAGAAGCATTTCGACCACTTCTACCCCGATCTCTATGACCCAACCGTGTGGGCGCGCGAGGCAAAGAATGCAGGGATGAAATACTTCGTCGTCACGTCCAAGCACCACGACGGCTTCTGTCTTTGGGACTCGGCGCTGACCGACTACAAGGCCACGAACACGCCGTGGCGGAAAGACCTGCTCAAGCCGATGGTAGAGGCGTTCCGCGCGGAGGGTTTCAAGGGAGGCTTCTACCATTCCCTGATTGACTGGCATCACCCCGAATTCCCCATTGACGGCTTTCACCCGATGAGCGACGATGTGGAGTTTCGCGAGGTACAGAAGGGCCGCGACATCCGCAAATACGCCAAGTACCTGCACGGGCAGGCCCGCGAGTTGCTGACGGAGTTCGGCAAGATAGACATTATGTGGTTCGACTTCTCCTACTCGGAGCGAGATTGGGGGTGGTCGAAGGGGAAGGGCAAAGATGACTGGCAGTCGGAGGAGTTGATGGCGATGGTGCGCGAGTTACAGCCGGGCATCATCGTCAATGACCGCATGGAAATCGGCGGCGATTTCAAGACGCCCGAGCAGTATCAACCGCGCGGGTGGATGGAGGTGGACGGCAAGCCGGTTATGTGGGAGGCGTGCCAGACCCTCAACGGCAGTTGGGGCTACGACCGCGACAACCTGGATTGGAAGCCGGTGGAGATGCTCGTGCAGATGTTAGTGGACACGGTTTCGAAGGGGGGCAACCTGCTACTCAACGTTGGACCGAACGCGCGCGGCGAGTTCGAGCCGAAAGCGATTGAACGGCTGCGCAGCATCGGCGAGTGGATGCGACTGCATGGGCGCTCGATCTACGGCTGCACCGCCAGCGACTTCACCCCGCCGCCCGATTGTCGCTACACGCAGAACGGCAACCGCCTGTACCTGCACCTGTTCTCATGGCCGTTCCGCCATGTCCACCTCGATGGCCTGGCAGACAGAGTGGAATACGCGCAACTGCTCAACGATGGATCGGAGATCAAAATGCGCGTCATTGACCCGATCCAGGAAGCCAACCTTGTTTTTATGAGCGGCACGCCGGGCACACTGACGCTCGAACTGCCGGTTCAGAAGCCAGCCGTGGCGGCGCCGGTGATCGAACTGCTTTTGAAGGAGTAACCGCCCACAGCCCTGAAAGGATGATCTACCCAGACGCAGAGCCCCTGACAGCCTCCCAGCACACCCGCACGCAAATGCCGCACACCTCGTCCTCCAGGCCCAGCGCCCCCATGCGA
>JABMQG010000317.1 GCA_013203365.1 Planctomycetota bacterium
CCAACAATTGATGGAGGAAGGACCCACTCAACGGTGAAATCGGCGCTGCACGCGACGTACACCGGCACGGGTCCACCGCCGTCTTCAACACCGCCTGCACATATCGGTTGGCCGCAACCAACGTCTTCCGACCTGGTGCGATGGGAATGTCCATATACCGGCAGCGTGGGAATCAGTGTGGGAATCAGTGCCGGAATCAGTGCCACAGCTACCGCTTTCGGTGCCGGTTTCGGTGCCGGACTGCAGTCCACCATTGGCAACGATTGTCATGCATTGGCAGAACGGCGTGATAAATTACCCCGCGTAGAACCGCCCCAAGTCTTTGCCCCTGTACAACAAAGGCAACCATTGTCACTTGTTGTCATCTCCTGACACGTCCTGACAGAACAGCCAGCGAAGGGAATCGGACCCTTAACCACCGCTTTACAAAAGCGGACGCTACGCCTTCTAAGCCTATAAAAGTCAAAGAGATACAACCGCCGTGCCGGTGCCGGTGCCGGAATCGGTGACAAGCCCGAAGGAACCCGCGGCGGAAGCTACAAGTACAATATCTATAAGCATTAACAAGAACGACATCATCGCTGACGCTATCGGGTTTACGGCACCATCGCCACAGCGTGCAGACTGCTACCTACTTGCCTTCCAGCTTGGGCAGGTGCTTCGTGGCCTCGGTTAGCCGTGGGTGAAGATTACCTTGCCCGTATTGCCCTCCGCGAACACCGCATAGGCTTCGGCCGCCTGCTCGATGGGGAATCGGTGCGTTATGAGGTCTCGGACGCGGAGTCCTACCGCGTACATGCGGATGATGTCGCCATACTCGCCCAGCGGGAAGCAGCACGATCCCGACAGGAGGATCTCCTTGCGGTTGAAGTGGTCTGACGGGCGGATCGTCGCCTGGGCGCTCTCGGCGATGATGGCTACGTGGCCGAAGGGGCGCGCCAGGTCG
Organism: Planctomycetota bacterium; assembly: GCA_013203365.1. Taxonomy (GTDB): domain Bacteria; phylum Planctomycetota; class Phycisphaerae; order SM23-33; family FEN-1343; genus JABMQG01. The sequence continues at coordinate 947 of JABMQG010000317.1, forward strand.
AGGGCCGCGTGCAGCGCCTCGGGTTTGCCGGAACACTCCGCCGACCGGTCCAGGCCGTAACCGTTGGTCAGTTCGCGGATCCGCTTTACGACGTCGACAGCAGCGGGGTCCACCGTTTCGACAGCGCCGAGCTTCCTTGCCAGGTTCCGCCGGAAGGAAATCGGATCGACGCCGATGACCCTCGCCCCCAGGTGAACCGCGACGAGGACGGCCCCTAGCCCCATCGGCCCCAGGCCGAAGACCCCGACCGTGTGCACCGCGTTGACTCCCATCCGCTGGAGGGAGTGATAGGGCGTGCCGACGGGGTCGAGAATCAGGCAGCCCTCCTCGAAGGAGATGGCCTCGGGCAGCGACAGGAGGGCCGATTCCGGAATGCGGGCGAGTTCCGCGTGGAAGCCGTCGCGACTGAAGCCGTGCACGGCCCTCATCGCGCGGCAGTAGGCGACGTAGCCTGCCCGGCACAGGTCGCACTGCCCGCAAGCGTTGAAGGCCAGGGCGCAGACGCGGTCGCCCACCTTGAACTGCCGGGGGCGGTCCACGGCGACCACGACGCCGGCGGCCTCGTGCCCGGGGATACAGAGCTTCTCCCCCGGGCGCTCATACAGGCCGTGCAGGTCGCTGCCGCAGATCGCACCGGCCTCGATTCTAACGACCACCTCTTCGCCTTCGGGGCAGGGGTCGGGGACGTCGCGAACCTCGACCCTTCGGGCGTCCAGCAGCTTAACGGCTCGCATCGATGGGCTCCTTCTGTTTGGGCATGGTTCTACCGCGCTGGTGGCAGCAGACTAACGGGTCCGCGCCCTTTTACACCGCGTTGAACCGCCCCAAGTCTTTGCCCCTGTACAACAAAGGCAACCATTGTCACTTGTTGTCATCTCCTGACACGTCCTGACAGAACAGCCAGCGGAGGGAATCGGACCCACAACCACCGCTTTACAAAAGCGGTGCTCTACCATTGAGCTACGCTGGCAAACCGGCCCAATGTTGCCAATCGCCATTCACGAAGCGGCCAACAACTCTGGGATTGTAACAGTCAAGAAATTCCATGACAAGTACATCGCCGAGGCGTAATCGCCTTCGTTCGATCGTTTGCGTTTTATCCCTTTTTTGTTTTTGCCCGTATTCCACGACCGAGACCCTCGCGGACGAGCACAAACGTCACAGCCAATGCCGGCCATAGCAACCACGCCCACAAAGGCCCCGGTATCCAAGCGTCTTGGCGGACAGCTGCGACGGAGGAGGCAAAGGTCATCGGGCAGCCCTGCCACAGCCACATCGGCGGCAATTCCTGCCAAAACGCCCATGCCAAGTAGTTGGCCATCGGGCCGCCGAGAACGATCAGAACGCTGATTAACACCGATACGCTTACCCCCGCCGAACCCCAACCCGCCAGGTCGGCCAAACCCCACCCGGCAAAAAGCATCGACGCCGTCAGCACAGCGACGCGAACTACGTCTTGTGCCGTAGCGTCAGCAAAATAGCCGGCCACAGCAAAAAACGGCAGCGACATCAACATCCACAGGCACGCTTCGACTATATCCTCGGCACACCGGCGATGCTGCATGCGGCAGGCGAGGATCAGCGGATAGATCAGCAACGCAAAACCCACCTGCCCGATCGCCAACGCCTGCAACGCCGGCAACGGCCCGGTCGGTGCAGCCGACTCGGCAAGCAGCAGCCGTGGAAACAGCCCGACGCACAAAGCGGCGAGGTTTACGCCGCCCCAGGCGAGAATCGCCGGCCGCCATAGATGCGCCTTGCCCCGGCCCCCCTGCCGAGGGCTGTCCTTTTGCATTCTCGTCGAAGCCCTTGTGGACATGCAGCTACTTGTATCCGCCTCGATGAGGTTCGTAAACCGCAAAGTCGCTCCAGACGGTCTGCACAGACCGAGAATCTCACGCAAGGAATTTATGATCCTCAGACCACGTGAACCAATCAAGGCGATAGGCGGGCAAAAAAACTAAATGAACTTCGACCATCAGAACGCCGGCTCGGGGGCCTCGGCCAGGCGGAGCTCTTGGCTGCGCAGGTCCAGGTAGTTCGGGCCGGCCAATCGGTGGTTGTTCCGGCGATACCACCCGTCGAGGTAACCTATCTTTCGCTGTGTGCTGGGCTCGCCGATCGGCAATTGGCTTTCCGGCGGAAGGTCGCCGAAGCGAATCTCCGTCAGGTCACCGTCGGCCGTCGCCAGCAGCCTGATTGCCGAGTCGCGCAGGTTACGTCTCTGGTCGATATTATCCACGTCAACAGCAATGATTTCCGCGTAATACGGCTTCTCGCGAAGCAGTTCGACAACTTTCAGCCCGGTCATCAGATCTTCGGCTGACGAGGCGCGCCCAATTTCCGGAGACTTACCCGCCAGGCCTACGATCCGTGGCAACCCGCCGGCACCCAGACTGCAAGACTGTTCCCACGGCAGCACCACGCCGTATTCGTCCACCACCTCTTCATGACCGCCCCAGACACCAATGGCCACCGGACGACGCCATTCGGCCCGAACCAGGATAACACCGGCACGAAAGGCAGTATCGCTCGAATCGGCCGGCGTGCGAACCACGGCCACCTCGTGCAACTTACGAACCCACGGGCAGCGGATCGCGGCGGCAGAAACGGCCGGCGCTAAGTTCCGATCAAACGTCTCGTTCTCGCTCGATTTGGCCGATCGCAACTGCCAGCAGATATCTTGTGCCAAAGACTCGCTCATCCAGGCCGGCTTGTCCGCCAGTTCTATCCGGGCAACATTCTGTGCATACACAGGCTGTCGACTGACATAGTCGCGCAGCACCCATAAGCCAAGCCCTGCCGCCCAGGCAAAGACAAACACAACCAACGCACGCGACGCCCCAAGGCTGATGGTCCTGCGCCGCTCGTCTGGCAGGCCATGCCACCATTGCCGCATCGCACCGGTAGAGGATGCCTTACTGCGTGTGCTCTTTCGTTTTATTCTCGAGGCCTTCGCCATCGCTCTGTGTGCTGTTCTCC
>JABMQG010000318.1 GCA_013203365.1 Planctomycetota bacterium
GATTACGGTTATGCTCAATCCACGCGCCGCCAGGATAGTCGCCAGGTTTGCCACCGTGGTCGTCTTGCCTACGCCGCCTTTCTGATTGATGATTGCGACAACGCGCATGGAGGCATTATAGGTTGACCTTGCCGGTTTCGCCACGGAGATTGCTTACATTCTCGGGGCCCGGGGGAATGATTCGAAGCCGGCGTAGATGCGTAGCCCAACGCGCAAGACGATCGCCCCGGGGCTGCAGGCTGATTACTGCAGGGCGCAAATCACCCCTTCGTCCCTACGCCGTTGGGGGCGCCCGACGGATGGTCCGAGATGATTTCGGCAGCTTTGGGCTTTTGCCTTCGGTCCAATGCCCATGGGGTCGGCACCACAAGCCAGGCCACTGCCAGCGCCTGCAGCCACAAGATCGGCACCCGCATCCTTTCGCAACCGTGATACTGCGAGGCGAAGATAAAGTAGAATAAGACCCCGCCGACCAGCGTCAGCAGGGCCCATTGGCTCCTCTTTGCCATGCGAACCAGCGACAGCAGCAGACAGCCGCCCAATGCCACGTTCCAAACGGTCCACAATATCGGCACGATCAACTCACGGACGCGTACTTCTTTGGCCACCGACCAGTCCCCGGCCAGGAGCCGGTCCCGCAATCCTGTAGGCTGATAGGTCAGACCCAACAATCTGTACATTAACGGGACGGAATGATCGAACATGAACTTTGCGGCAAGGTCGGTCATGAGGGCGCAGTACAGGCCCGGCTTGTCCATGATCTTCTGCCTGGCTATGCGTTTTGTCGCTGAATCGACCGTTTCGCCTGGTTGTATTTGACCGGCGATTTCATCGACCACGGCCGAACGGTAGGGTTCGTAGCCCTGCGGGTAGCGTGTCTCCCCTGCCTCTCTCATCGCCATGAACGCTACGGTCCTGGCCACGTGGACAGTCGATAGGTTCGTGACGGCAAAGCCATAGCCCGCCCGTGCGTTTCTCGCCGCCCACAAGGCTGACGGCGTCAGCGACGCAATCGCCACCACCAAGCCTGCGATAATGGCCTTTTTGCTGCGGAAGAACACAACCACCCACAAACCCAGGGCTACACCCAACAGCATGCCAACCGGCCTAACCATCGTCGCAAGACCCAGCACCAGACCTCCCAGAGCAACCAGCCAGATTCGCTGCTTCCCCCGCAAAGCCAACAGAAAACATCCCACACCCAGCATCAGCAGGAAGGCGAAGGGCGTCTCGGTCAGCAAATAGTTGGCCGAGACAATATCCGCCGGATGCACGGCTAGGATCGCCGCGGCAATGCACCCCAGACTCGGCGAGCGAAACAGCCAGACTGCAAGCGCATATACCCCCACCACCATGGCCAAGCTCATCAGGCACTGAACGACCAGGAGCGCCGTCGAGGGCATACCCATAGCATCCACAGCCGCCAAAATCAGCGGATAGCCCGGGGTTCGCACCACCTCAGCTCGCATGCCGTCGATTAAAGGCGCCTCTTCGCCTCGCGCCAATCGCATCATATAAAAGGGATATATGTCATTACCGGGATGTTCTTCCCCCGCCAGCGCGAAGCGGCCCTTTGAAAGAAGGTTGTCGGCCAATTCAACATATCGGCCGGTGTCGCTTGCGTTGGCCCGCTTGGGCTCCTGGATTGGGCCGGCCAGCAGAAGCAACACCCGCAGCGCAGTAGCGACGATAACGATCACCACCAACGTCAGCCGCCGTGCATGAGAAGGCGTCGTGTTATCGGGCAGTCTTCGTTGCGATCGTGCAAGCTCTTGTGTGATTGCCCAATCCTTTACCAGCCAACAATGGTCTATACACCCAGCGAGCGACATCTTATTTGTTCATTTTCGGCAGTAAGTGGCTTGCGGCTTCGCAAAATCGAGATGTAGGGGCCCACAGGTGCGAGGATTTCTCCGAATCTTCAACTGATCCGGACGCCCTATTGATCTTCGCATTGCCAATGCAATCCGCTGGAGGCGGATTGCCTCGCAATTTCGCACTGAATCATACCGGCAAAGTTACTTTTGCAACGCGAATGTCAAAATTTCAGAAGTGCGGCGATTGCCGGGCACGACGGTTACAGGTTACCGAGCGTCAACCCTCCGCCGGGGTGGTCGAGTCCGCCTCTGAGCGGCTTTTTTTTGCGATTCGGCGGTGGCGGCGGCGTGGTCTCGACTTGACCGCCTTGGTCCTGTGCGGCTTGTTGCGCGGCCAAGGCCTTGATGGACAACGAGATTCGCCTGCGATCCTCGTCTACGCTCAACACCTTCGCCTGCACGGTTTGGCCTTCGGAAACGACGTCGCCTGCGGCGCGGACGTGCTGGTGACTGAACTCGCTGATATGAACCAGGCCCTCCACGCCAGGGGTCAATTCGACAAAAGCGCCGAACTCCGTGAGCCGGCTGACTATGCCGTCCACGACGGAATCTGCCGGCCAGCGATGCGATGCGCCAATCCACGGGTCGTCACCGACCCGCTTGAGCGACAGGCTGATCCGCTGACGTTCCGTATCCACGCTAAGCACGCGGACCTTGACCACATCGCCGACGTTGACCACTTTGCTGGGGTGTGCGATCCGCCTTTCGAATGACAACTCGCTTATGGGTATGAGCCCCTCAAGCCCTTCGGCCAGTTCGACGAAGGCTCCGAAGTCCGCCAGCCTCGTGATGCGCCCCGCGACTACCTCATCGACGGGCCACTTGCTTTGTGCATCTTCCCATGGGCTAGGCGCTACCTGTTTGAGACCCAATGAGATCCTCTGGGCCTCCCTGTCGATCTTCAGAACCTTCACCTGCAACTGCTGACCTTCGGTGACGACGTTGGATGGACTGTCTACCCGTGCCCATGACATGTCGGCAACGTGAAGCAGCCCGTCGACGCCGCCGATATCAACGAACGCCCCGTACGGCATGATGTTCTTGACCACGCCGGAGACAATCTGCCCCTCTTCAAGCAAGGCGATCGTCTCGGCGCCAAGCTTGGCCATCTCCTCTTCCAAGACGGCTCGGCGCGAGACAATGATTCCGCCCTCCGAACGCTTGATCTCTATCACCCGGCACCGCATCTTCTGATCAACATAGGGCTTCAGATCGTTGACCCGCGACAGCTCGATCTGGCTGATAGGCATGAATGCACGGATGCCGTCCGCCTTCAACTCCAGCCCGCCGGTATTCAACGCCGTAACACGTCCCTCGATATCCTGGCCGACCTCCAGCGTTTCCCACGCCGCGACATTAGCCGCGCCCTTGAGGGCCAGCAGCAGAAGCCCATCGGCCTCGTCGTAGCCATGGACGGCAACCTCGATCTGGTCGCCTGCTACCGGCAACGGCTCGTCTGCGAACTGTCCCGCCTTGAGAATGCCCTGATCCTTGCCGCCCAGATCGACGAAGATGTCCTCGCCATGAACGGCGATCACACGCCCTCGTCTTAATGCGGAGTGTTCTTCCTCCTGGCCTTGTGCGGCATCTGACGCCTTGGCTTCTACGTCAATGAGGTCCTCCAGGCTCATCCCGCCCAGGGCCTCGTCAACTTCGCGCTGGAGTTCCTCATCGAGCTTCGTTTGGGGACGAAACGTCAATGGCTCATTGTCCCGTGCACCGCTCATTGCATCCACCTCGCTCTGTGATTTTCCCGTGGTACTGTAGTTTACGAAAAACTAAAAATACTGCCGATCCTGCTCGGCCGGCACGCGATACAAATGCGGCGCCCCGGGAGAAAGCGCCACGTTCCGATACAGCTATCTTTCCCTCGGCCGCGATCGCAAGATATTATACCCATAGTCTCGGTCTTCTTTGCAACGTTCTTCAGCATATATCAACCATGCCTAGGCAAAAATGCAAGTGGCGGATCTGCCTTGGCTAACACCGCCAAACTGACCCGCCCCGCCCCAGCGGCCAGCATGGCAGCGGTTGCTTCGCAGGCCGTGGCGCCAGTGGTGGTTACGTCATCTACAAGCAGCACATGCAACAACCGGCTCGTTCGCCGACCGGCGGCGAAGGCGCCCTTGACGTTCTCCAGGCGTCTTGTACGCGGTAAGTGACCTTGTGGCAGAGTATTGCGCACACGAACCAGTTCAGCCCCCAACGGCAGCGACAAGCGTCGAGACATGCCCCTGGCAATCAGCTCGGCCTGATTGTAAGTCCTCTGCATTCTCCGCCGCCAGTGCAGCGGCACCGGCTGAACCACGTCCACCGACGCCAGCTCCGGCGTGGCGGCAACCTTCTGAGCCAGCAGACCTGCCAACCACCGGCACAGCGAATGTGCGCCGTGAAACTTCACTTTCCGTATCACGAACGTCAGCGGCGGCTCATACGCCACCAGACGGACCACACGATCGAATCGTGGCATTGGCGTAGGGCAATGGGAGCAGCCATCTTCGCCGGCCGTCAATCCCTCGGCCACGCTCGCCCCGCAACGGGCGCAGTAGGGCTGGCCAACCTGCCGGAGAAATAGCTCTGTGCAAGACGTACAAAGCGGATCGGCCTGTTCGTCGCCCCTGCCGCATGCGGCGCAATGCCGGGGAAAGATAATATCCAACAGGCTGGATAGGCTTTCGCGTGCGATTGGCCACATGAGGACGATGGTATCTCCGGCCGCAACGGACCTCTAATGAAATGCTGAAATAATAAAAAACCCCGGTTCCTTCTCGACGACGGCAAGCGTTCGGCCTGATCTATGAGTCTTTGCCGCAGCATTTCTTGAATTTCTTGCCGCTGCCGCAGGGACAAAGTTCATTTCGCCCGACCTTTGGGATGGCCCTGCGGATGGTTTGTACCTTCTGCGGCTTGGCGGCTTGCTGCTGGGCCGCCATCTCCTGGGCAAGATGGTCGTAGCCCACGAGTTCTTCGTGGACCATATTGCTGATCTGGTATACGTTGGCCAGCCGGGCCGAGGCGCTGAGGCGGACCTTGAAGATGTTTTCCGAAACTCGGTTCCGGACGCCGTCGAACATTTCGCGAAACAGTTCCGCCCCCTCTCGCTTATAGGCGATCTTGGGGTCCTGCTCGGCGTAGCCGCGAAGTCCGATTCCGCTCTTCAGATGGTCCATCTCCAGCAGGTGGTCCTTCCAGGCGCTGTCGTATTCCTGCAGAAGGACGAATCTCTCCAGCGTGCCGATTTCCCGGCGTAGAAACCTCTGGCCGGCTGCGATGATCACTTCGCGGGCCTCGGCGCCATCGAAGTCCCCATCATCCAGTGTAGTGTCGAATCGCTCGGCTGCAAATCGAACGTGCTCAGCCGGCGAGTGAGCCGAGTCGAGGTGCCGGGCGACCTCCTCGGCAAGTCGGCCGCCTTCGGCGTATTCGCGACTGATCTGAATCAGGCCGGCCAGTATTTCCTCGCCTCGCCTGCCTTCGAACTGCTCGGGCGCAACTGAGGCGCGGTACTTGGCGTTGATCCATTCGGCCAGGGCGGCGCAGTGGAATACGTTTGAGGTCTCGCCGTCCGGAAAGGCCAGTTGCATGGCGTACTCGACGGGATATTCAATTTCCCGCTGTCTGTAGGCCGCCAGGGCGCTGGCGGTGAGGGTCTGAGCCACACGCTCGACGTCTCCGACGAGCTCGTTGGCATCCACCTTCAAGCCGAACTTCTGCCCAGACCATTGCGCCAAAGCACGACGGGAAAAATCCTCCCCCAGATATGCCGCCAGGGGTGCCAAGTCGATTTGATCAATACGTTCATTGGCCGCCTCGCTCAGGGCCTCGGCGATCTGCTCGGGCGTCATTTGTCGCAGCTTAGCCTGAGAGATGCTCACGCCATATCGGCTCATCGTCCAATTGCCCAGGCCGCCCAAGTCCCAGTCTCGAATGGGCATCTCGGGGTCGACGTACTCGCCCAAGCTGCGAGAGATGTCGGCCAAGGCGTCGTCTTTGGCCCGGCTGCGGAGGTTGTCTGCGACTGCGTTGAAGTCGTCCGGCTCCTCGGCGCGAACCTGGCCGGGGTCCAGTTCCAGCCTGAGATTGGCCCTGGCCCAATCGCAGATGCACTGCTTGCCGTAAGGGCCGCCCAGTCGCTCGGCGACGCCGTCGGCAATGGTCTGGACGATCATGTCGACTATGATTTCGTTGAGGTCCCGGCCTTCCAGTATTCGCTGGCGAACCTCGTAGAAGGTCCGGCGCTGGTAGTCCATGATCTCGTCGTATTCCAGCAGGTGCTTTCGTATGTCGAAGTTTCGCTGCTCGACGCGTTTTTGGGCCTTCTCGAGGGCCTTGCTGATGTGCTTGTGCTCGATGGCCAGGCCGTCTTCCATACCGAGCCAGTCCAGCAGTTTCAGCACTGTCGGCCCCGCGAAGACGCGTAAGAGATCGTCCTCGAGGCTAAGGAAGAACCTGCTGGAACCCGGGTCGCCCTGTCTTCCCGATCTGCCGCGGAGCTGGTTGTCGATCCGCCTGGCCTCGTGCCGTTCCGTGCCGACCACGTGCAACCCGCACGGCACGTCCTGCCGGCAGGCCGTTCGGCCGCGAATTGGGAAGTCTGGGTCGATCTTCGGCTTGAAGCAGTGGGCGCAGCTTGTGGCGGCGTCGTATTCCTGGCAGTGCAGGCAGCACTTGTTCACCCCGGCAGGGTAGAGCCTGCTTGGGCTGACGCCTGCTGGTAGCTCTGCGTCGGCCGGCACGTGGCAGGCGGTGTGGACCGTCTCCGGAGCCAGCTTGATGTCCGTGCCACGACCGGCCATGTTGGTGGCTATGGTGACGTTGCCCACCATCTCGTCCGAGCCCTTCTTGAGCGGATGCCGGCACCCGGCGGCAACGATAATATCGGCCTCACGAGCGGCGTTTTCGGGGCGGGCGTTAAGCACCTCGTGCTTTATGCCGTACTGATGGGTCAGCGCATCCGACAGCCGTTCTGATTTCTCCACGCTTGTGGTACCGACCAGGACCGGCCGGCCACTCATGCAGTATTTGTGGATCTCATCGACGATTGCCTGGAACTTTTGCCCTTCTGACCGGTAGATTCGGTCGTTGTAGTCCACGCGATTTACCGGGCGATGGGTGGGTACGGAGACCACATCCAGGTGGTAAATCTTCATGAACTCGTCGCTTTCGGTCATTGCCGTGCCCGTCATGCCGGCGAGTTTGTCGTAGAGCTTGAAGTAGTTCTGAAGTGTAATCGTGGCCAGGGTCTGGTTTTCCTGCTTTACGGGGACACCTTCCTTGGCCTCGACGGCCTGGTGCAACCCGTCGGACCACTGCCGGCCTTCCATCAGTCGCCCGGTGAATTCGTCGACGATAATCACGTCGCCGTTGCGTACCACGTAGTCACGGTCTTTCTCATAGACCAGTCTGGCCCTCAGCGATTGGGTAATTAGGTGGGGCCACTCCATCCCGTCCTGGTAGATCGCGCCGAGTTGGCGGTCTTCCTGGGCGGCCGTCACGCCGTCGTGCGTCATGCCGACGTTCTTGTTCTCGGCGTTGACGACGAAATATTGCCTATGCCCCAGGGCGACGGCCTCGTCTTCCGTCAGTGCAAAGCCGCTTCGCTGTGACGAGTCGGCCTTGAACTTCTTCAGGGCCTCTTTGAACTTAGGATCTGCGCCATACTCGGCAGGGCGCTTGTCGCCCCATTGGCGAATTCGCGCCATCGTCTCGTGATTGGCCTGTTTTTGCAATGCTTCGAGCCGGCGGGCGACGGAATCAGCCTTGACGTAGCGGGAAACGTCCCCGTAGGCCGGGCCTGAAATAATCAACGGCGTGCGGGCCTCGTCAATCAGTATGTTGTCCACCTCGTCGACGATGGCGAAGTCCAGCGAGCCCTGAACCTGATCTTCGGGGCTCAGCTTCATGTGGTCGCGCAGGTAATCGAACCCGAATTCGCTGTTGGTGCCGTACGTGACGTCGCATGCGTACGCCGCCTGCCGGTGGGCGTTTTCCATGTCGGACTGGATATACCCGACGGTCAGGCCGAGTGCGGCGAAGATCGGCCCGGCAAACTCCGCGTCGCGCCGGACAAGGTAGTCGTTTACCGTTACAATGTGGACCTTCCTGCCCTGCAAGGCCATCATGTAGATAGCCGGATAGCAGGCGATGGTCTTGCCTTCGCCGGTTGCCTCCTCGGCTATATTTCCGGCATGCAGCACCTGCCCCGCTACGAGTTGGACGTCGAACTGGCGATGGGCCCTCGCCCGGCGTGAAGCCTCGCGAACCGCCGCGAACGCCTCTCCCATCAGGGCCTGGGGCCGTTCACCGTCCGTCAGCCTCCGATGCAACCGGTCGCTGACGGCGCGGAGGTCGGAATCCGACATCGCAAGAAATCGGCCCTCGAGCGTATTGACGTTTGCCCCGACGTATCCGCTCATCGAGCGCACGAGGCGCTCGTTTCGAGTACCGCCGATCAATTTGACGAATATTCTGCCTAGTAGGGCGAGCATCTCGTTTATTTCTTAGTTTCGTTCAAGCGAACGTATAACCCGGCCGAATGCACACGACGATCGACGACCTCTGCGATGCAGGCGGCGCAAGGGTGTATGATACGATCTACTCTTGCGGATACAAAATAATCCGGTCGTGAACTCGGACGATAAGATCGTTTTTTCCGTCGCCGGTGACGTCGGCTATACCCACGGCCGTCGGCTGGCCGGCCTCCTGGTCAGATGCCTTGCCGTAATGTTGCCGTTCGCCGGATCGGGGTTCTTCGAAAACCTTGAACTTGCTGGCCGAGACCAGCGATCCGTCGGCGTCGAAGGCGAGAATGTGGATGTGATGCCTGCCCTGGTCGCACAGGACCACCTCCGGCAGGCCGTCGCCGTTGACGTCGCCGACGTCGATGGCGCCGTATCGAATGCCCTCTACATCCGGCTCGTACGACGCCAGTTTCCCAAGCATGTCCGTCCGCCCGGTCACCGGCACGAGCAGCAGCTTTCGCGTGCCGCACAGCAGGATACTGACCTTGGAGCCGCCGCCAAAGTCACCGTGCAGTATCTTCTTCGGCTCGACCGTACCCACGGAAACCTCGCGTTCGCTCCGATACGTCCCGTCGGGGCCACGGGTGAGGATTCCCAGCTTGCCCCTGGCTGTATCGTAGGTGACAATCGCTGGGTCGGTCTGGCCCGGCAATCGGCATACAGCCGCCACCGACAGGCTTGACTGCTCTGTGGGCCCCTGGTACTGGTCCACTACCCGCCAGCCGGCCTCGGCGTCGAAGACCACGGACCGGGCGAAGTTCTTCTTCACCAGCAGTGCCGCCGTCGATCCATTCGGCCCCAACGGCGCCAACGACATCGCGCTGGGGGAAACGTTGGCGACCAGGCCGGAATGAACGTCCACCTTGGTAACCTCACTGAACGTGCCCGGCTCGGCCTGACGAACCAACAGTATCGGCCCGTAGGGTTGAAGTACCATCACGTCGCCCCGCCCGTCATGGTCGATGTCGGCTGTCCGCAGGTCCAACGGCTTGTCGGACAATTGCTTGAGCGCCAACCCCGGCCCGTCATGGGCGTCTTTTCGCCCCAGGGCCAACACGGTGCGGAGTGTGTAGCCACCTTGGCCGTCTTCTTTGGTTTTGGCTATGTAGACCAGATCGCACCTGCCATCGCCGTCCACATCGCCGAGGTCCATTGCCACCGGCTCACCTGTTATCGGCACCGACGCCGGGTACGTCAGTCGACCATCCTTCAGTCGGCTGACGGCGATAGTCTTCTCCTCCACGCTCAGGACGACGATGGCCTCGGACCCTTGGCCGTCCAAGTCGCCGGCGGCGAGTTTTTGCATGTTTACCAAACCAGGGAACCGCTCGGGCGCCAAAAGTGGTGTTTTTGAGCCGGCCCGTAACAGCAGCATCTCCGCTCGCGATGGGTCGGAGACCACCACATCGGTCAAGCCGTCCCCATCGACGTCGGCAGCGACGATGTCACGCTTGTCCGACGAGTCCGTCGCCGGCAGGGGATAGGTCAACACGGGCAGGTCCACCTGCCGAGCTTCCGGCGCCAGGGCCGATAGCATCACCCGCCCGCTCTGGGCGCAAATCGACGCGAATACGCCGGCTGGCGAATCGCCCATCGCCACCAGCTCCATCGCGCGCGGCGCCGGCAGCTCATAGCGAAGCTCCGGCCCGAGCCGACCGGCCTCGTCCTGGTAACGGATCTGAACGGGGAAATCCTGGTCGGCGGTGAGCAGGACCAAGTCCATCCGCCCGTCCGCGTTTACGTCGGCTATGTTCAGTTGCCGGGGTTGCCTACCGCCGTTGTGGTACTTCTCGGGCTCGCCCAGCGTCCCATCGACTTTCTGGTAAACGACGAATGTGCCGTCGGCCGCCAGCAAGGCCAGGTCGGTTCGCCCGTCGCCATTGAGGTCCCCCGCCGCCAGTGCCCCCGGTTTGGCCAATCCGGCGCGAACGTCGAACTTCCTTACGGGCAGCCAAGTAGGCTCCAGCACTTGGTCGGCCGGCCCCGCCGACGGCTTAGGCGCCTCCTGGATTGCCACGCGCAGACCGTCTTCGGCATAAAACGCCAGGTCCTTCCGTCCGTCGCCACTAAGGTCGGCCACGACCAGGGCCGAGGCGGCCACGTCCAGGTCGTAGCTGACCCGCTTGAACCGCCAGGTCCGCTCCTGACCCAATATGTCGTTCACGTCGCCGTCCAATATCTCGGGGGGAATGTCGTCGCCCGGGTTGAACCCGGGCTTTTGAAGCAGCAGATCAATTCTCGCTTTGGTATTGTTGACGACGATCAGATCGTTGAGTCCGTCGCCGTTGACGTCGGCGGCGATGGGCACGCCGGCATCCCAATTGAACTTGAGTATCTCCATCGGGGCGAACCCGTAGTGTCGTCCCAGCGGTGACGGTTTGGTTTGGGCCTGGCTGACTGGGGCCTCGGCCGGCGCGCTACCCGCCGTCAAGGCCAGGCAGCTTAATAAAAGGACCATCAGCCGGCAGATACTGCCGACGCCCATGGATTTCATTATCGCATTCACCGGTCATCCTTTCAAAAGCCGACACAGACCCGCGCTGACAATTCGTCACTCCATTATTAACTTGTAGCTGCAATTGTAAACACTTATGATTTTGAGCGAGATGGGAATTATAGCCGGGTCTGATGGCCGAAGGAGCCTGCAAATGAAATATGCTCACGTGCTGATTGCGATGTTGATCCTGGCATTGCTCGCCACGTCCGGGCAAGCGGAGACGATCATCCTGAAAGGCGAGCGCCGCGTCGTCGGCGACGTGCTGAAATCGGATGAGGAGTTCGTCATCGTTGACCTGGGCTGCGCGGTGCTCCGCCTGCCTCGGGCGCAGGTGGTCAGTATAGACGACGCGTCGCCCGCCACAAAGCCTACCGCGGCCAGCCGGCCGGCCGATGAAGAAGGCCAGGGCGACTGGCAACTGTACCGAACGACGGCATTGACACCGACGACCATCGAGGCCAACGCCCAACGATTCGGCGAGGCCGTCGTCATGGTAACCAGCCCGGCCGGGCAGGGCTCGGGTTTTGTCATCACTCCTGACGGCTACTGCGTCACAAACTACCACGTGATCGCCCGGGAGACGCGAATCAAGGTGACCGTCTTTCGACGCACCGAAGTCGGCTACGAACAGAAGCACTACAAGCAGGTCAAGATCGTGGCGCTCAATCCGTTCGTTGACCTCGCCCTGCTGAAGATACAGGCCGAGGGCGAGACGTTCAAATACGCCTATCTAGGCCAAACGACCGAGCTGAAGGTCGGCCAGGACGTCTTCGCGATCGGCAACCCGCTGGGGCTCACGCGAACGGTCTCCCAAGGGATCGTCTCGACCACCAACCGCAACTTCGAGGGCCAGCTTTACGTCCAGACCACAACCGCCATAAATCCGGGCAATTCCGGCGGGCCTTTGTTCAACCTCAAGGGCGAGGTGATCGGGGTCACATCCATGGGGTACTTGTTCCTGGGCGGGCTGAACTTCGCCATACCGGTCGACGTGGTCAAGCGGTTCATCATGAACCGCGACGCTTTCGCCTACGACGAGGACAACCCCAACAGCGGCTACCGCTACCTTCAGCCGGCCGGGCGAACTGACATTACCGCCCCGCCGAAAGGACGAATTCCGCGGATATAAAAAGGAACCGGCATGAACTTCTCAAAGCTCATCCATTGCGTATTGGTCGGCTCGTTTGCCCTGTCGGGTTTTGGTTCTGGTTTTGCGACAACTGTAGCGAGTGCAGCCGGCGACGACCCGGCTGGTCTGCTGCCGGCGGATACCGTTTTCTACGCCGTCGTTCCAAACGTCGCCGCCGCCAGGGCGAAGCTGGAAAAGACCTCGTTGTGGCACCTGTACAAAGAGCCGGCGATGCAGGCGTTTGTCGTCCCGGCGGAGAAGGCGATTCGTGAGGCCGTCCAAGAGAAGCTCAAGGAAGCCTGGAGCGAGTTGGGCATCGACGCCCCGCCAAGTGAGCTCCCACTACCCACGGGGCGCGTCGTGCTCGGCCTGCGGATGGTAATTAAGACCCGTAAAGTTTCCGCGTATGACTTTGAAGCGCCAAGGGAGGCCGGCACGCCACCCGTCCCGACCATGCGTGAAGTGTCCTCGCCCGTTCCTCAGGTGGTGGTCATCGCAGAGATGGGCCAAAACTTCGTCGAGATGAAGCGGATCTTTGAACAGGCGACGGAAAAAGCCGTCGATAAGGGCGCAAAACGCCGGCGTGAGACGGTCCGAGGCC
>JABMQG010000319.1 GCA_013203365.1 Planctomycetota bacterium
AACATGGAGCCGCTCCAGGACACCAGCGTGATCCGCTCGCCCCCAGGCGCCAGTTGCCGACCGAGGTGAAACCAGTGCTCCAGGGGCAACTGACCGCGAGCGACGCTTACGAAACTGCACAGGCGAGCCTCGGAAGCCAGGAGGTCGTAAAGGCCAGGGTCCCGCCGGTGCGTATCCAGGTTGTAGCCGATGGCGAGCAAGTTTCGAGACGGATCGTACAGGAAAGTAAAGTCCATCTCCGCCAGTTCGGAGCAGCGACCCTGCAAGTCCTCGATGGCCGCCAGTCTCACCGCTGCTCGCTCCGCAGACAGGGCCCGCAAGGCAGACGCGCCGCAGGCCTCATCGTCCGTCGCGGTCTCTGCCGCGGGCCCCGTGGCAGGCATGGCCGCGCCCGACCAGCTGGCTAGTTGCCTCAAGGACGGAATGCCATCCAGACCATCCAGATGAACCGAGGATTCGGCGGCGCCACCCGAACCGGCGCCGGTGGCGACCCAGGGGGCCAAGTGGGCGATTTCATCGCGCCAGTCCTCGCATTGTCGCCGCAGTTGCCGTACCCAGAAAAGCACGTTCTCCCCGGCCGACAGGGCTGGCTCCAGTTCGGCCAGGGCGCCGGCTATGGCCGCCAAGGCACTATGAGCGCCCTCCAGCGTCGCCGGTGCCGCGGCCGCCAATCTCAGCGGCTGCGCTAGGGCCTGCTCGATCTGCATGCGTACGGCCCGGGCCACTCGACCGGTGGAATCTTCAGCCGGGGCGGCCGCTGCCTCCATCAGGACCCCGACGGCATCCTCCAGTCCCTCTCGCCATCGCTCCGACAGGATCGGCCGGTCGGGCTGCTCCGCCAGGCCAGCCTGCAGCACAATCACGGTAGCCTGGAAATTACCGCTGTCGGCCGTCGAGATATACCGCGGCAGGGCAGGCTGCAACGAGCGAGTGTTATACCAGTTGTAGAAATGCCCCCGATGACGGGGCAGATCCTCCAGGGTCCGGAACGTCTTGTCCGTGCGATCCAGCAACTGGCCGGGACAGAGATAGCCGAAATCAAGGGCGGCTAGATTGCCCAGCAGCAGCATGCCAATGTTGGTCGGCGAGGTGCGATAGGCCTGGCCGATGGGCGGATCCTCCTGGATGTTATCAGGCGGTAGCCAGTGGTTCTCAGGGCCGGCGAGGTGATCGAAGTACGACCACGTCCGACGGGCGAGTCGGTGCAGGAAAGCCCTTTGGCCGGCTTTCAGGGGTGTAGTCCGCGTGCTTGGGGGTCGGCTGATGAGCCACGCCAGGGCCGGGGCTAAGAGCCATGCGGCCGCCACGGGCAGAGTCACAATCAGTAGGCCGATACTCTCCACCGGAAACCTGGGCATGTAGGGCAGTGCAAGGCAGGCGCCGAAAATGGAGGGGAACACCAGGGCTATCGACCAAACGCCTAGCAGAAGCGCCAGCGCCGGCATCGGCCACATGACCAAATAGGTGCCCGCCAGGCTGGTGCGGGCACTGTTCTCCGCGTCGGCGGCGGTCTGCCACTCCAGGAGTCGGCGGTGACTGACCCACAGACGCCAGCCGGTGAGCCAGACCGCGCCCAGGAACAGAACGGCATGGAAGGGAGCAAGCAGCAAGTCCAGCAGGTTGACGGCCCAGCCCCGGAGTTCCTTCATCGCCGCATGGCGAAGGTGGGTCATCCAATATAGCTCTTGGGCCTTGGTGCACAAAGTCCGCAGTGAGCGCGCACAGTCGGGCAGGAAGTAGAGGCCCAGTATCAACAAGGTCCAGGCGGCGGAGAACGCTGGCAGCAGGAGCCATACCAGTACGAAAGTGGCCGTCAGACCGGCCGGAACCAGGGTCCGCCGCAGGTTGTCGAAAATCATCCAACGGGCCAACGGCCCCAGTGGATTGGTGTAGCTCGCGCCGTCTGGCCCCGGCACGGTCGGCAGCAGCCACCGGGCGATCTGCCAGTCGCCGCGGGCCCAGCGACGACGCCGGCTGGCGTCGGCCAGATAGCGCGAGGGGTGATCCTCGAGCACCTCCACGTCGTTCAGAAAGCCGCAACGCGCGTAGCAGCCTTCGATCAGGTCGTGGCTGAGGATCCGGTTCTCCGGAAAGCGGTTCCCGGCCGCTACATCGAAGGCCTCCACATCGTAGATCCCCTTGCCTACGAACTGCCCCTCGCCAAATAGTTCATGATGCACATTTGAGACCTCGCGGGTGTAGGGGTCCAGACCGACGTCTCCGGCGAATAGGCGGGCGAAGGACGACCGTTGCGATGCGGCCAGGCTCACGGCCAATCGAGGTTGGAGCACGCCATAACCGCGAACGACGCATCGGCGCTGCCGGTCCAAGACAGGCCGGTTGAGCGGATGGGCCATGGCCCCAACCATCTGCCAGACGGACTGCGGCGGCAGGTCCGTGTCGGCATCCATGGTGATGACATATCGGACGCCGCGCAGGCCTTCGACTTGCCCTTCGATCACGGAGAAAGGCGAGGTGTTGCCTGTGCGCACCAGCCGATTGAACTGCTCGACCTTGCCGCGCTTGCGCTCATAGGCCATCCACCGCCGCTCACCCGGGTTCCAGAGACGCGGACGGTGAAGGAGGTAGAAGACGTCCCGTCCATCTTCGCCGTATTGCGCGTTCAATTGGCGCACACCGGCCAGGGTAGCCTCCAATACCGGCTGGTCGGCTGGCGTTGTCTCCGTCACGGTGTCGGGGAAGTCGCTGATCAGCACCATCACCAAGTTGGGGCTGCGGTTGGCCAAGTACCTGATCTCGAGGTGCTCCAACAGGGCGATTACCGTCTCTGAGGATGAGAGGAAGGCCGGAACGATGACGGCCGTGCGATGGTCCGGCGGGATGCCCTTGGAGAGATCCAACCGCAACAGTCCTCGGGGCGGCAACAGGAGCGTGATGGCCCAATTTGTCAGGGAGACAGCCGTCCTGGTCGCGGGCAGGAGTAAAAGGACGGCGATTGTCCAAAATACCCACCCCGTCCATCCGTGTGCCGCCCAGACCAGGGCTAGCACCAAGGGCGCGGCTGTCAAGGCGGTCAGGATGCCGATTGTGCAAATATAGACAGGCAGCGCCCGGCGGCGAAGCAGACGCTCGATCCGTCGTCGAAGCGTTGGCCGATAGCCAATCTGGGCTTCGAGCCCAAATCTGCCTTCGTCCAGGAGGAAATATGCCGTGGTGGCCTCCCGCCGGTCAACGCCAGGCTTGTTCAACCTCTCCCGGGCAAGCCGCACCACGGCCTGCGCCACGAACTGTTCCTCTTGACGGCTCCTGCGCGCCAGGTCTTCCACTTCCCTGCGGCAACGGTCGCGCGAACGGAAATCCATCTGCGCGTGGACGGCCACCGGGTCGCGCCTCAGCACTGCCTCGATGGCGCTGAGCGACTCGACGAAATCCCGCCAGTCAATTGTGCTGAGGTTCCGCAGGCTGGTGATGCTGTTGCCGATCGAGACGTGATCGGCGGCCTGGTCGTGGCTTTCGGCCTGCTGGATCAACTCCAGCGTCTGCCCGCGTTCGGCCAGTTCATGGTCCATCCAGTCTATGACTAGCCCCAGGGCAGGGTGAGTGCCCTGGAGGTTGGCGGTGAGTTCCGCCAGGAACGGTGCCGACATAGGCGGGTTCGACCGCACAAAGTCGGCCAAGACCGTGATGAGGGTTTTCGGTTCCTCCTGGACCACCCGGAGGAACTGGCCGGCCCATTGCAGGGCCAAGTCGCGCAGCCGTCTTCTCCAGGCGACGCGGTGCGCCACGCGCCGAAGGTTCTCGATCAAGGCCAGAGCGACCATGATCGGAATGGCCCACAACTCCCCCAGCCGCAGGGTATGAACGTCCTGGTAGGCCTTTGTGACATGGGAGATGTTGTCCAGGTCTATGCCGCCGTCCGTGTGCGAGACCAGTTCCATCGCAAGGTCGTACACCCGGGGAAAGCCCTGCATATCGCCGGAGCGCAGCCGCGGCAGGGCCCGGCTATAGCCTGGCGGGAAATGGCTGCGGATCTGATCGATCTGTTCCTCGATCAGGTAGTAGTTGTCCAGCAACCATTCCGCCGCCGGGGCCACTGGCCGACCCCTTCGGATAGCCTTGGCGATGTCCTCATAGGACCGGCGGATGATCTCCTCGTTCTCATCCAGACGCGGCAGCAGAAGTTCCCTACCGGGCCTCGAAACCAACTCATGCATATTCGCCAAGGCCCGGGCATGACTCTCCAAGAGCGCCAGGCCGAACAACTCCTGGCGCAGGGGCGGCTCGCCGGCCTCCGCTTCCAATCCGGATGCGCCGGGGCGACGGCCCCAGACGGAAACGACCACCTTCCTGATGGTCTCAAACATATTCATAAGTCAGCCTATATCGCAAGGTAGCGATCTTCTGTGAGAACCGATGACCTGTCAAGGACGGAATCTTCACAATGGCTTCCCGCAGGAAGCGGTTCAACCTTCTATAAGCAGTCCCCACGAATATAGGCCGTAGCTTGGCCGAAGTGAGCCATCTCAACAGTCAATCCTCATTCGGCCACTCGCAATGCGGTCTCGATTTCACT
>JABMQG010000320.1 GCA_013203365.1 Planctomycetota bacterium
CATACGAGGCGTTTGAGCTGCACAGGGTCTATCGGCTGATCTACGAGTTCTGCACGGTGCAGGCTTCAAGCGTTTATATGGCAGCGGTGAAGGATCGGCTTTACTGCGAAACCCCTTCAAGTGCGCGCAGGCGGGCGAGCCAGACTGTCCTGCACGAGATGCTGATGACGCTTACGAAGCTGCTGGCGCCCATCTTGCCGTTTACATGCGAAGAGGTCTGGGAACACATACCCAATCGCCCCGACGACGAGCCAGACAGTGTTCACCTGGCGCTCATGCCAGAGATCGACATACAGGGGATAAAGGCATACGAGATTCGATCGGAACTGTCGGATGATGCCAGATGGACCGCCGACAGGCTGCATGAAGGCCCCGGGATCATCTGGCAGCATCTGCTGGTGATCCGCGACGAGGGCCTGGTGAAACTTGAGGCCTTGCGGAACGGCGGGGGAGTAAAAAACCCCCTGGATGCGGAGATCGTCTTCCGTGTGTCAGCCGACGACACGGCTCACCGCCAACTGCTCGAGCTATACCTCGGCGAACTGGAAGACATGCTCGGCGTAGGCTACGCCCGGATAGAAGCCGACACCGGCGTCGGTGAGGAGAAACTGCGAATCGAGGCGATGGACGCGCGAGGGAAGTACAACCGCTGCGCACGAAGTTGGAAACGACGACCAGACGTCGGCAGCGACGACAATTACCCCGACCTGTCCGCTCGTGACGCGGCGGTGGTCAAGTCGTTAAAATGAAATGAATGGTTTGGCGGAACAATGACAACAGAGAAAGCCCAAAAAATACGTCTGCAAGTGGCCTTGGACTTCATCGAGCTATCGCGTGCGTTGGTCGTGGCGCAGGCCGCAGTGGAAGGTGGTGCGGACTATATTGAGGCCGGCACTCCGCTCATTAAGAGCGAAGGCCTGGACGCGGTCCGCAAGCTTCGCGAGCTGTTTCCCGGCAGGAAGATCATTGCAGACTTGAAGACGATGGATGCCGGGCGAATCGAGGTCGAGGCCGCCGCGAAGGCCGGGGCCAGCGTCATGACCGTTTGCGCAGCCGCCTCGGAAGGCACCATTCGCGAGTGCATAGAGGCGGGCAGGCACTACGGGTGCGACGTGGCGGTGGATCTGATGGGCGTCAGCGACCCGGTCGCCTGTGCCAGGTTGGCCGAACGGCTTGGTGCCGCATGGGTGGATGTTCATTGCCCGATCGACGTGCAGATGCAAGGTGGCGACCCGCTGGCGGAGTTGCGTGAGATTCGCGCCGCCACAGGGTTGACTTTGGCCGCCGCCGGCGGGCTCAACAGCGAGACGGCCGCAGCAGCCGCGGCGGCTGGCGCCGACGTGATCGTCGTTGGTGGGGCGATAACAAAGGCCGTTGACCCCCGGCGTGCGACGGCTGATATCCGCCTGGCCATCGACACGCGAAAGGCCGTTGCAACCGAGCTTTTCAAGCGGGCCGGTGTTGAGAACATTCGCGAGATCCTGCAGAATTCTCGCACGGCAAATATCTCCGTGGGTACGCACAATCGGCCCTGTCTGGCGGATATTCGGCCATTGTGGGCAGGGGCGTTCGCCTGCGGGCCGGCGGTGACGGTTCGGACGATACCGGGCGACTGGTCCAAGCCGGTGCAGGCAATCGACGTTGCCAAGCCGGGCGAGGTGATCGTCATCGATTCCGGCGGCCGGCCGCCGGCGGTCTGGGGTGAGTTGGCGACGGAGAGTTGTAAGAACAAGGGTGTGGCCGGGCTGGTCGTGGACGGTGCTGTCCGCGACACGGCCGACATTTGCCGATTGCAATTTCCCGTTTGGACGAAGATGGTATCTTCGCACGCCGGCGAGCCGAAGGGTTTGGGCGAGATCAACGTGCCCATCGAGGTAGGGGGCCAGAGGGTTTTTCCGGGTGACTGGATCGTCGCGGACGACGACGGTGTGATGGTCCTGCCGCGCGAGAGCGTCGCCGAGATGGCCAACCGGGCCGCCCATGTGTTGGAGGAGGAGAACCGCATTCGCACGGAGATCCGCGACAGGAACAGCACGATGGCGGTGGTGCTGAATCTGAGGCGGTGGGAGAAGAAAGGAATGACTCCTGATGTCGGCTGATGATAAGGACGCTCTAAAGCTGGCCGGGCAATATCTGCTCGATCGTATCGGGTCGGTCATGGGTAACGTGGATTGGTCCAGTTTCCTGGCCCTGGCCGACATGCTGCCAAGTGCGCGTCGGACGTTCGTAATAGGGGCCGGTCGAAGCGGACTGGTTGCCCGCAGTTTCGGGATGCGGCTGATGCACGCTGGTCTGCCGGTGTTCGTTCCGGGCGAGACAATTACCCCGGCCGCCGGTGAGGGCGATTTGCTGGTGGCGATCAGTTGCACCGGTCAAACGGGCTTCACAGAGTACATTGCCCGCCGGGCGTGCGAATTGGGCGCAAAGGTCGTGGTCATAACCGC
>JABMQG010000321.1 GCA_013203365.1 Planctomycetota bacterium
AGTGAAATCGAGACCGCATTGCGAGTGGCCGAATGAGGATTGACTGTTCAAACAGTGTCGGCCGAAAGACGGACGGGCCAGAGACGAAGATGCCTGGGGAGAAATGGGTAAGGTATCGCCCGAAGTCCACGCCGAGAAAGAGGAACAGTCTGCCAGCGCAGCCATCCGTCTCTTGGGTTGAGTGTTAGGCTATTGGTTATCCTTGGGTTCTGATGGGTCGTCATCGGCCTGACTGGCCTCAGACTTGGACAAGTCAACACCGAGGATCGATGCGATGCTTACCAGTTTATCGAGGGAGGACCGGGTTTCTGCAACTCTAGTCATCATCTGTTCGGCGTCTGACAAATCCAAAAGGCCCGCTTTGGCAATCGGTTCGCACTTCTGGCCCAGGCGAACCAGTATTCGCGCGAAGCTGCGCATGAGGAATGCCAAGTCGTCCCAGTCCAGCGTCGAATCAAGAACGAACTCGCCTTGTTCATCAAAGAAAGACACCCTCGCTGTAGGCGTCAGTTTGTTCTTGTATTCTTGCCAGAGCGGTTCCCACTTCACTCGTGATATCCTGTTCTTCAAGTCCTCTCGATGCTCGGTCCTTTTCGCGAGTTTTCGCACAATGGCTGGGTGCTTCTCGATTCCAGCCAGATTCTCCCTGACAATCTCTATCGCCTTCTCGACGCTCGGGCGTGCAGATTCCGGTACTTGCTCCATGAGTGCTTGGGCATTCTCGGGATCACTGAGCGCCAGACTGATTCGAATGACCGCGTCGTTCATTACCGACTTGAGCTTCCCCAGGGAAGCTTCTTCGTCAGCTATGACCGCCTTGGCTGCCGCCAGACGCGGGGGATCGTCACCCAAAGCGAGAAGTTCGGTCAGACCTTGGTCCAGCTGATCGATACCCGTAATTTCTTTGCCTTCAGGCATGCTTCTTTACCTCAATAAGATCGTAGTCGTAGCTAACGTCAAGCAAAGTATCAATATGCTGTTCCACAAACTTCAGAAGTTGCTTTTTCACCAACGTCTTGCGAGTATTATTAATCCGGTTGCCGGGTTTCTTGCATTGCAAAAGGAGTTTGTAGCCTTTTAATATCGATGCAGAGCCTTGGACATCTCCAACGATAAAATGCTGCTTCCGAAATGTGCGAGGGGCGGAGAAGGCCGGCGGCCGCAAAATAGATTCGGCCTGTTCCGAATGCTGCACCCTGGGAGTCGGCGGACGGTTCCGCATTTCCAATGCCGCATGCCCTTCAACCTTAGACACCAATCTATCCAACCAGAACTGATCCTGCGCGGCAGTGTGCTTGATCTTCAGCCCCAATTGGGGGTCCTTCTCTAGTGTTTTTTGTGGTGCGGCAACGATGTCCCGATCCAATGCCGCTTGCCCTTCAACCTTAGACACCCAACTATCCGACCAGCACGGATCCTGCGGGCCAATTTGCTTGATCTGCTGCCATAATGAAAGGTTCTTCGCTCGTGTTTTTCGTAGTGCGGCAACGATGTCCAAATCTGCTCCAAAAGCCGTTGTTGCGAACTCAGCAATGAAAAAGACGCTGATATCCCATTCATCGACGAATTGGTGTTGAATCAGGCGCTCCAGGAACTCACTTATCTGATTCCGTGCAGAGCCTATCCTGATCAGAGACTGGAAGGCATAAGCTGCAATATCCTCGATTTCCAGTGCGGGTTCCCATAAGGCGCGGTCCGATTCTCTTGGTTCGTACACAGACGCGGCTGCCACAACCTGCTGGAAGTAGATTTGGCTTGTATCGGGATGACCAATAGCTAGCTGCAGATCGCTGAACACGCCATTGCGGAGCCGCTCATGTCCAGTGCGCTCAGCCACGCGAAACACACGCGCGAACGCATCCCCGAACTCGCCGGAAGGGACACTCACGCAAGGCAGGTTCTCCAAGACCGGGTCCACCAGCCTGCGAGCTTCCCCCCACCCAGCAACGACCGCTTCCCGCCACCAATCCTCCAGTAGAGTCGGTGCGTTCAGAAGTGTGACGATCACGTCCTCAGGATGCTCGTCAGTCTTACCAAAGTCTAGCCCGCTCACGTTGCCGCTGAGCAAGCGGTCCCGAACAGCTTGTCGAAGGGCGTCGGCACTACCGTACCGCGACGCCCAGCTAACCGATGTCTGAAGGTCCGTCATCGATTGTCCTCAGGTCCACAACATTCACTCGAAAGCACCCACTTCGGTGGACGGCCTCAGGATAACCTGTTTCACCTGGCGTGGCCATATCCAGCGGCCAGGTCATCCCAACTTCACTGTCGCATCTCACCTGCAACTCAAAGGGCCACGAGCCGATGCCGTCGAAGGCACGCGGCACGTGAAGTGGTCTGCCCACAATAGCTTTGTCGTACTCCAAGACGAAAGTCAAGTTATCCGCCTTATAATAAAGCAAGCCCAGCCGACGGAGAATGTTGCGTAGTCCGCCACTACGCCAGGACACAGTCTCACACTCCGCCACCCATACAATCATATTCGGCTTGCCAACTCGAAGTTCTTGACTAGATAAGTCAGCAACAAGACTGGCTCGTTGTTTGACTGACAAGGCTCCCAGAGTCGGAACAGCGTGGAGACCGTAATGGCGTCTGATCCGCTTTTGTTCATGATCGCTGGCAACCAGATAGGTCCATTTTTCAGGTCTGAGGAATCGGACGGCCCTCTTAAACCTGTCGTTCGGTACTGTCCGTCCATGACACAGGAACTGAGCATGGTCTTCTTTCACAACGGTCTTTGCTGCCTCCCAAGCCTCATCGGGCAGCGTGAAAGGCCCGCGAGTTCTCAGTCCATCGGAGAACGCTAGCTCACGGTCTGCGCTCACACAGCGCTCCGCATCCACGTTGGAGAGCACACTCCGGGTCTCCTCGGTCTTCATCATCTGCTCGCGCCAGTCATCAGGTGTTCGCATGCCCGTATCCATTGACAAGGTCATCATGGAAGGAGGTGACGAAGCAGGCTTTGTGCAACGCATCCTTCCCTGGGACCATCGTTACGACCCGTAGAAAACAGCAAGCCAAAAAACAGTGCGCTACCAGTACACATGGATTCTACTACATCGAAGGCGGCGTGAAAAGGGCCTTCCACCGCTTGTGGCGATATTCCAGAGACTGCGCAACCGGGAAGAAGACTGCGTCAACTGGTCCGCAAACTGGAGTTCGGGCGGCACCTTACTAACTCCCTCAATCTGACTGGTCTTGCGTTGCCGGTGGGGGGGCGGCTGCTGATATGTGCTTATTCTTACCAGCCGGGCCCTTGCGTCTGCCGGCCTTGTTGAATAGCCAGTGTACCGGGCCGCTTAGGACATAGAGCAGTGCAGAGGCAGCCAGTGTGATTTGAAAGCCCAGGATGATTGCTGCCAGGACTAGGATCGCCACGCGGACGATGTAGCCGAAGGGTTTTCGGCCTTGGACGTATTGGTTTAATACGTGGGTGAATCGCAGCCTACTGACCATCAGCAGCGCGGTGATAAGCGTAATTACCGGCATTGCCCAGACAACGGTCTCCGCCAGCCAAGGCGCCGCCTGCCAGCCTTGCGGTTCGAGCAGGTGGGCGTGTAGCAGGACCAGCGATACCACCGACAACGCCGCGGCCGGGGAAGGCAGGCCGCTGAAGGCCATGTGTGAAGATATGTCGGTTTTTGTTTCCACGGTGAATCTCGCCAGCCGCATGATCGCGCAGCAGGCGTACACGGCGGCTATGAACCACACGGCCCGGCCGGCGATGGCGGTATGGAGTAGGGGGGTTACCTCCCCAAATAACGGGAACAGGACGCCTTGGACCGCGTGCAACATGAGGATTGCCGGTGCGACGCCGAAAGTAATGGCGTCGCACAGGCTGTCGAGCTGCTTGCCGAATTCGCTGGTGCGGCGGGTCATTCTGGCCAACTGCCCGTCCAGTGCGTCGCAGATCATGCCGGCAAACACGAGCCAGGCGGCAATAACCAGATTCCCCGCCACCCAGGCGGCGCAGGCCTCCTGGCCCTTGGCGATCTCCGCGGGCGGCAGCGGCTTGGTGGCGAAGTGAATGGCGGCGAAGCCCGCCAGGCCGTTGCCCAGCGTCACAAGCGACGGCAAGGCCGCCGTTTTGTGAAGGATACGATCCCGTGCGCCGCGGTGTGTGGTCGGCTCCCCGTACGATTCATTTCGCCCTTCACGCATCGTTCGCTCCTGAAGTGGGGTCGATGATTGGGCTGGTGCCAACCTTGGCCAAGACAGTTGCCCCGGCCAAGACCTTCTGGCCGACGTGGACCGTGACCTGGGCGTTGAACTGGTCGGGAAGCAACAGTTCAAGTCGGCTGCCGAACTTGATCATGCCGATCCGCTCGCCTCGTCGCACGCGGTCGCCCTGGCTCAGTCGGCAGACGATTCGCCGGGCGACCATTCCCGCCACCTGGCGGACGACCACGGGCAGCTGTTGGTCGCCGATTCGGCAGGTGAGCGAGATTAAAACCGATTCATTCATATGCCAGGCGTCTGGACGGCGAACGTCGAGCCACCTACCGGGGCTGTGCTCGACCGCGGTGACCTCGCCGTCGCAGGGGGAGCGGTTAACGTGGACGTTGAAGACATTCATGAA
>JABMQG010000322.1 GCA_013203365.1 Planctomycetota bacterium
AGATCGCCGACACCAACGTGGCGATGGTCGGCCGGTTTCACTCCTTGATGTCCACCGCCGCGAATGCGGACAGCCAACTGGCCGCTGCCAACGTTGAAGCGAGGCGCCTTCAGGAAAGATCCCATGAGGACGTTCTCACAGGAGTGCTGAATCGTGCGGGGCTGGAGTATTTCGGTACACAGCAGTTGCGGCACCTGCACGTCACCGGTGAGAGCTTGTCGCTAGTCTTCGCAGATGTGGACAATTTCAAGACCATCAACGACCGTTTCGGCCATGAGAAAGGCGATGAGGCCCTCAAACACGTTGCGTCGGTGCTCCGTGAGACGTTCGGCCCAACCGCCATTGTGGGTCGTTACGGTGGCGACGAGTTCATCGTGCTTCTGGGGGGATTGACCGGCTGCTGGCAGGCCAAAGCACTGACGCTGGGCTTTCTGCAATCGGTAAAACAAGACGCCACGACGACCGATGGGACAAGCATACCGATAAGCTTGAGTGTCGGCGGGGCGTGGTGCAAGACGGTCTCGGCCAAGGCCGAGCTTCGCGAACTTCTAATGATTGTGGATGAACTGATGTACAAGGCCAAACACGGCGGGGCCGGTACGGTGCTTTTCAAGGAATTGGCTTGTTAGTCACTGCCGGTTTGTGATTGGCCGAAAGAGGAGCAAATGACTTTATCAGGTGTAGATTCAGCGGATGCGTTTGATCGGATCCTGGACAGCGTCCGGCAGTTGCCGTCGCCGCCGATGATTTGCATGGCGGTCGCCGAGGCCACCCAGTCCGACTTAACAACCCTGTCGCTGCTTCAGCGGTTGATCGAGAGCGACATTGCCTTGTCCGGCCGGGTTGTTCAGGTGGCCAATTCGGCGTTTTTCGGCATCGCGGAGACCGTCACGTCGGTCCGCAGGGCGATCACATTGCTTGGATTCGCCACAGTCAGGAGGCTGGCATTAGCGTTCTTCTACAACGAAGAGTTCGGTCGGATCGAGTTACCGGGATTGCCGTATCCGCAGCTGCCTCAATACGCCCTTGCCAGTAGCGTTCTGGCCGAAACCATCGCCGAACTCATCGAGCCTGAGTTTACTGCCGACTACGCCACATTGGGACTGCTGCATGAAAGCGGTGTTATCGTGATGGCGATGGCCTTCGGCAGCCAATACCGGCAGTTTCTCCAGAGTTTCCAAGGGTCTCAACAGCCGTTTTGGCAGGGCGAGTCTGAGACCTTCGGCATCAACCATGCCTTGGCTGGGCAATTGCTGCTGAGCCGATGGAAGTTGCCTGCCCCCTTTACCCATGCCGTCGCCGCCCATCACGACCCGGAATTGGCGGAAGTGGCCGACCCACTGGCCAGGCGCTTCTGGCGGGTACTCACGCTGGCCCATACCGGGGCACTGCTGTTTCTTGGCCAATGCCAGGCCGACGTGTTCGTTTTGGCGTCTGAACTTGCCCGGCGCCATCTCAACTGGACGGCCCAGCGGCTTGGCGAGGTGCTGGAGATGGCCGAGCCAATTTGCAGGGAACGAACCATAATGTTGGGCACACCGACAGACCAAGCCGTCGGCACGCTGACTGGCGGCGGGTGGACCGGCAAGATAAGGGCTGCATCTGCGGCGTGCAAATGAAGCTAACTGGGGTGCCGGTAGTGCCTGGGATACCGGAGATGACGGGGATGACGATGGTTACAAGAACCCAAGTTGGTTCGGCGTTTGGCCGCCCACTGCATGACTGGGTGGATCGCGACCAGATACAGACCCGGATTGCCGGCGACTTCTTGCCGGCGGACATAGCTTTACTGGCGTCCGGCCGGCGGAGGGCTTTCGATCTGTACCAACCGACTCGTGGTCGGCCAAGACTGTTCTGTGCGAGAGATCACTCCCTAAGCCGACTGGATTTAAAGAGGCTTCAGGACAAGGGCCTGGTCACGCTACTGGTGTCGGCCGACCAGTCTTCTGCGTTGGCGGATCATATCGAGGCCGTCCTGGGCGAGGCAATGATCGACGAAACGGTCCCTGTCGACCGTCGCGCGTCCATCTACGACGCGTTGACGACGGACCGCCCGTACCGACAGGCCATGGATCACGGCGTTGCGCTGGAGTTCATGAAAAGCGAAATGGCGCCCCGGCAACTGGACGCCGAATTTTTGTCGGTTTTCGAACGTTGCATCGCTCGGCACTTTATCCGCATGGGGGCGGGGGACGAGGCAGAGACGCCATCGGCACCAGCCGGGTAACCTATGGCAGGGAGACGGCAGATGGATTACGCAGAAAAACAAGGTGTTTCTCTCAAAGAATCGGCGAACCATGATATTGCCCTCGACCAGGCAAATACCGCCGCTGCGACAGGATATCTGCCCGTGGACCCGAACATGATGCAGCCTGGCGAGAACAGGCGATTCGATCTGTATCAGCGCAGCGGTGAGGAGATGGTGCTGTTTTGCGACAAGGACTACAGATTGACGCGCGAGGACTTACAGCGGGTCAGCGGCGGTCGCGGATCTGCGCTCCACGTGCCCACCGATCAGGGTCCGGCCCTGTCCACCTACGTTGAGAAGGTTCTTTGGCGGGTAGTGCGGAATGAGAAAGTCACGATGGCTCGCCGGGCGGGTATCCTGCACGCCGCGGCCCGGACGATCATGTCCGACATTTTGGCCCATCCCACGGCCGAGGGTGTTCTCAGGAGAGGCACCGTCGTGGCCAACGCCACCGTGGACCTTATGACCCAGGACCAAGGTGCGCTGAAGTCGATGGTCAGCCTGTTCACCAAGGATTATTACACCTACACCCACTGCGTGCACACCTGCGTGTTGGGCGTGGCCATGTACAAGTACCTCGTTTCCCCCAAGATTGAAGCATTGCGGCGCCTGGGCCTTGGGCTGCTGCTGCACGATACGGGCAAGAGCGTCGTTAAGAAGGACGTACTCAACAAGCGTGGCCGGCTTACGGAAAATGAATTCGAACACATGAAACTGCATGCCGCTGCCGGCTGGGAGATACTCCGAAGACACGGCGTAAACGACGACATGATCAGGCAGGTGGTTCTACACCACCACGAAAGGCTTGACGGCAGCGGGTATCCTGACGGGCTGTCGCGGGACCAGATCAGCAAAGAGTCGCGCGTTGCCGGGATAGTAGACGTCTACGACGCGTTGACAACGGATAGGCCATATCGCACGGCCATGACACACGTCGCGGCTGTAACGCTTATGAGAAACACCATGGTTCCCAACGGCCTCGATCCGGAATACTTCTACGCATTTCAAAAGGTGAGCCAGAGCCTCGCCGAGTAGGACCTGCGTTTGTCTTTCAGGTTCCTCTGTCACTGCAGTATATCCACCGATTTGGCGTTGTAGGATTCCCGTGCGCGGAGCAAGGCACAATGTCTGACCCGCCCGGCAGGTGCAGCAACGTTGACAGCCTGGCGTGTTGTTCTATAATGGTGGTCCTGTCCGAAAAGGGCAGTCAGCGACGGGAGTAATCGTGGCGCCAACACCCCCGCAAAGCGAAGTTTTTATCGCCAGGCGAGCCGACGGCTGCCGGGGTGCGTGCGCCCGAGCCATCATTACCCCCGGCCGAATACACGTCGTGCCTTAGGGCCGCCGGAGCAGCACGGCAAGACTCACTCCGGCGGCGAGGCGGTTGGCTGGCCTCGGTGCCCTTGTTTTCCGCGAAGAATCAGGAAGGACGTCATTCATGGTCAAAGGTGATGCTGCCAAGAGTTACAGCGACACGCTCAACTTGCCGAAGACGCAATTCGACATGCGTGCGGCATTATTGAAAAAGGAGCCCGACCGCCTGAAGGGGTGGGCGGAGAAGGATATTTATGCGCGTCTGCGTGCCGAGCGCGCCGGCGGGCCGCGATACATCCTCCACGACGGTCCGCCGTACGCCAACGGCGAGATACACATGGGCCACCTGCTCAACAAGGTGCTCAAAGACTTCGTCGTTCGGTATAAGACCATGATCGGCTGCGATTCGCCGTTCGTGCCTGGCTGGGACTGCCACGGGCTGCCGATCGAGGCGAAAGTGATGGAGCAACTGGGCAGATCCGCCGGCGAGATGGACAGAATGGCCATTCGGGAGAAATGCCGGCACTACGCCGAGCAGTTCATCGAGGTTCAGAAGGAACAGTTCAAGCGACTGGGGGTGTGGGGCCAGTTCGACGATCCATACGTCACGATGGACCCGGCATACGAGGCCGACGTACTGGAAGTTTTCGCCCGGTTGGTGGCCCAGGGCGTGGTGTACCGTCAGCTCAAGCCGGTTCACTGGAGCATCGAGAACCGCACCGCCCTGGCCGACGCCGAGTTGGAATACCACGACCGCCAAGACACCAGCATCTACGTGCTTTTTTCCGTA
>JABMQG010000323.1 GCA_013203365.1 Planctomycetota bacterium
ACGCGGTGGTCAGCGCTCAGGAGTTCAACCGTCGCATTGAGTTCGACAGCGTCATACTGTCCAATCTCGACGGTGACGCGCGCGGCGGCGCCGCCCTCTCGATAAGGGCTGTCGTCGGCAAGCCCATCAAATTCGTTGGCACCGGCGAGAAGCTCGACAAGTTCGAGCCGTTCCATCCCGACCGCATGGCGGGGCGAATCCTAGGCATGGGCGACGTGGTCAGCCTGGTGGAGAAGGCCCAAGAGCAGTTCGACGTGGCACAGCAGGCCCAGATGCAGCAGAAGATGGCCAAGGGCGCCTTCACACTGACCGACTTCATGGCCCAAATGCAGCAGATGAAGAAACTCGGGCCCATGAACGAAGTGCTCAAGATGATCCCAGGCATCGGCGGTCAGCTCAAACAAATGGATATCCCCGATGATGCCCTTGGCGGCATGGAAGCGATAATCCATTCAATGACCGAGGTCGAACGGGAGAATCCCAAGATTGTCGACGGTTCTCGCCGGCGGCGTATCGCCCGCGGTTCCGGCACGGAAGCGGAAGACGTCTCGGGACTGGTCAAGAGCTTCTCGCAGATGCAGGCCGTGATGAAGCAGATGGCCGGCATGGGGATGATGGATCGCATGCGATTCGCCAAGCAGATGGGGCAGATGGACCTGGCCGGCGGGAAGATGCCCGGCCTCAAGATGAAACAGCGATCCAAACGCCTGAGCAAGAAAGACCGAACCAGAAAAAAGGCCAAGCGTCGCCGCTAAGAGCGGTTGACGATTGGATGGGTCTGTGTTCCAGGCCGGGTGTTAGCCATTGATGAGTGCTTCGTCGATTTCCAGCCCGGCTAGATACTTTTGAAAAAAAGCGACGGTGCGACGCGCATAGTCTTCTGGGGCGACTACGACGGATTGATTGTGCTTGGCGCCGGGCACTATCCACATGTACTTCGGTGCCGGGGCTAGGGTGTGGAGCATTTGTGTTTGCTCGACCTGAACGTAGCTGTCTTTCTGGCCGTGAACGAACATGATCGGCCTGGGTGCCATCTCGCGAAGGGCCTTGCGGACGGAGGGGTATCGACATCCCATCTTTCGCTGGGCCCGTCTAAGCAGAAGCCACAGTAGCACCTTCCAGAACCACTCGGGGTGGTTCTCGTAGGCCAGCCGGATGCGTGCGAATATGCATGCCCATCGCTTCATCATGCTGATGCAGACAGCGTCGGTGCTGAATGCCCCGTCGCACAAAAGGGCGGCGACGTTCTCGTCTGAGGCCCCAGCCAAGATGGCGGCGGCACCGCCCCGGCTGATGCCGAACAGGCCGATCCGGCTGGGCTGCGTCTCGGCCGTCAGCCGGTTGGCGGCGTAGGCCGTGGCGCCCAGCAGGTCGCCAAGGTCCTGGTCGCTGGGCCACTGCAACGGCTTGTATCGGCCTGCCTTGGAACTTTCGCCATGGCCACGAAAGTCGAAGGTGAATATATTGAAGCCGGCTTCCATCAGCGCACTCGTATACCGGGCGCAACTGTACATATCAGAGTCGAATTCATGGCAGAAGACGACGGTGCCGACCGGCTCGTTAGCCCACAGCCACATGCCTCGCAGGCTTACGCCGTCGAAGCTTCTGAAGCGGACCTCCTCGCCTGCGATCCGATCGAAATCCTGCAGGCCCATTGCCAGCGGCGGGGGGGTATCGACGAAGAGATTCAGGCAGATGTGAACGTACTTGTTCATTACCAGTGTCACCCAAAGCAATAGCGACAAGCACGTCGCCGCGATAGTGATCACCGCCCAGTTCTCGCCGATGCTCTGCCACAGCGTTGCCAATAGTGGTTGATACATTGTCAGCAGGATAATGCATGACTTAGTAGTGATTCAAGCGAAACGATAAATGCCTTTCGCGACCTTGATATTCCAGTGGGTCGGCGGTATCGTTATTTGCTCGACACGCATCCGACTGAATTGGTAGGAGAGACCGTGCCCATGAATGAACAGGCCAAAGAGGCGCAGGCTGAGCAAACAGGCGTGGACTCGCGCGTCTTGGTGGTGGACGACAACGCCCAGAATCGGGAACTGCTGGTGGCCTACCTGGAGAGCATTCCCGTACGCACCGAGTCGGTCGCCGACGGGATCGAGGCGCTGGAGCGAATCGCCGCAGACCCGCCGGACCTGATTCTGCTAGACGTCATGATGCCGCGAATGAGCGGCTTCGAGGTATGCCGGAAGTTAAAGAGCACGCCGGCAACACGAGACATTCCGGTGATCATGGTTACGGCCCTGAACGAAGTGGGGGACATACAGCGGGCCGTGGACTGCGGTACGGACGACTTTTTATCCAAGCCGGTCAATCGCCTGGAGTTGGTCACCCGGGTGAAGACCCTTCTGAAGGTCAGGCACTTGAAGAACGAGCTGGATCGCACGCTGGAATACATCTCCCAGCTGGAGAGCC
This sequence comes from Planctomycetota bacterium, assembly GCA_013203365.1. Taxonomy (GTDB): domain Bacteria; phylum Planctomycetota; class Phycisphaerae; order SM23-33; family FEN-1343; genus JABMQG01. The sequence continues at coordinate 2,431 of JABMQG010000323.1, forward strand.
GACCAGGGTCGTAGGGAACGAGGAATCTCCAAATGAACGGTTTTGGTTTTCCTACGCGGCGGATGCGGCGATTACGTATGCACGCGACCTTGCGGGAGATGCTGGCGGAGGTCAGGCTGGATCGGATGGACCTGATCGCACCGTTGTTCGTCCGTGAGGGCGAAGGCATTCGCCGGCCCATCGCCGCTCTGCCGGGCCAGTTCCAACTTTCCCCGGACACCGCGGCCGAGACCGCCCGGCGGTGGTCGGACCTTGGTCTGCGGGCGGTGTTGCTGTTCGGCATACCTAAGTGCAAAGACGCCGCCGGCTCCGGCGCCTGGGACCCGGCCGGCGTCGTGCCGCAGGCGGTGGCCCAAATCAAGCGTGCCGCCCCGGAGATGGTGGTGATCACGGATGTGTGCCTGTGTGAGTACACCAACCACGGCCATTGCGGACCTATCACTACAGGGGCGGACGGGGCAAGGACGGTCGACAACGACGCGGCGCTTCTGTCGCTAGCTCGCGTGGCCGTGGCGCATGCCCGGAGTGGGGCGGATGTAGTGGCGCCCTCGGACATGATGGACGGAAGGGTGGCGGCGATTCGCTCGGCACTGGACGATCAGGGGCTGATCCACACGCCGATCATGTCATATGCGGTGAAATTCGCCAGTCAACTTTACGCTCCATTCCGCGAGGCGGCCGAAGGTTCACTGAGATTCGGCGACAGGCGGAGCCACCAGATGGACTTTCGCGCACCAAGGCAGGTTCGCCCGGAAGTGATGTTGGATCTTCAAGAAGGTGCCGACATAGTAATGGTCAAGCCGGCGGCGACGTACCTGGACGTTATCCAGACTGTCCGTGCCGCCTGCGACGCGCCTTTGGCTGCCTATCACGTCAGCGGCGAATACGGCATGCTAGTCGCGGCTGTGCAACTGGGTTTCCTGGAAGAGCGAGCGGCGGTCATGGAGGTGACGACCGCCATCAAGCGAGCCGGTGCTGACCTGATCATCACGTACTTCGCCGAGAAACTCGCCGGTTGGCTGTGAAGGCGGTCGGCAGGCGTATTGGTTGGTATTGAATCGTTGGTGCAAACTGTTATAATTTACCCGTATGAAAAATCGTCTAAAAATATTTTACGGAATG
>JABMQG010000324.1 GCA_013203365.1 Planctomycetota bacterium
ATAATGCGGTGCGTCACGGGATTGCCCTGACGGGGTCCGTCGTACCCTATCTTCTAGCGGGCCTGGCCTGCCTGATCGGCGGGGCGGCCGGGTCGGGGATCGGCCTTGCGCAGACGGGGATAGTCCTGGGCTTTGCGGACGGAAACGGCAGGAGCCGATATGTGGCGGCCTCATCCGTGCTTATCAGTCTGGGGGGCATACTCGGCGGCTTGGTCGGCGGAACGCTGGCGGAGACCTTTCGGTCTCTTCAGGCCGACCCGATTCGCCTGGGCCCGTTCGTATGGAACAACTGGCACTTGACGTTCGCAGTTGCGCTAGTGGCGCGGCTGTCTACGATGTTCTGGCTGGTCAGGATGCCCGATCCCAAAGCGGCGCCGGTTCGCTTGCTGGCGAGGTACCTGAGTGCGAACATCTATAATGGCATACTTACCCGCCTGTTCTATTCGCTGCGGGTATTCGGGTGGCAACATCCAACCCGGTCTTCTCCTCGTCGCGACAAGCCGACGGAAAAAGACCCTCGGAACACAGACCATGCGGAGCAGGCAGATAACAGCGGCCCCATATAGGCCGGCAGAGTACGGGTGATGAGTATAGAGCACGTTAAGTTTTACTGTAGCACTCAGGCCCGTGAGGTAAGCAGCGTGTACGGCCCTTCCGGGAGAACGGCGATTCGGGCGTTTGGGTTGGCGGCGACGTAGCGGTCGACGGCCCTTTGCAGTCGCGTGGGGGCGTCGCCGTCGCCAAGGACGGGCGTCAGGGCCAACTGTTGCTGTATCTCGGGTGGTATGCCGTCGCAGGCCAGCCAGAAGCCCTCGATGCCAACTCGCTGCAACAGACGGCACTGCATCTGGAAGGCCCACTGGTCTAATTCGGTTCGATCGTCTGCGGCGATGTGTGCCAGGAACCCTTGCCAGTCGTTGCACCATCGCAGTCTCAGCCGGGTATAGGCGGGGCTGCCGATCTGCTCGCCACAATGAACGATCTGCAGGAGCACACCGCCGGCCTTGATTGCCGGCAAGGCCGCGCACTGACCCTTGATGGCTTGGTAAAGGGCCTGTTCAAGAGGGTATCCCCCGCCGTTAGTGATGACCAGGTCGTACGGCTCGCCGACTTTTGCACTGGTCCACTCGGCGACCGCTCGGCAGCCTGCGTCGTGCGCCTGGCGCAGGTCCCCGCAGTATATGCCTGCAATTTCCCCCTGGAGGGTCGTTCCCACGTTGAACAGAAAGTCGACGCCGACTGCCTGCGCGACGCGCAGGGCCTCGTCGTGGCAGGGGTTGCCGGCCAGGATGCCGTTGTCTGCGGCTGGGTGGCTGAGCACCTTGTACCCATGAAATTGCCGGATCGTGTCCAGGTCGACCAGGGCCGGGCAAACGCCCTTTCGCCCGCCGGAGAACCCGGCCATGACATGCGGCTCGACGAAGCCGGTGACGATTCGGAAGTCGGCCTCGGCGAATCGGCGGTTCACTCTGACCGGCGGATGGTCGGCGGTCGCTTCGAGCACCTGCGTGAGTGTTTCCGGCCGATCGGCGGTGTGGTCGATGACCTCTAGCCGCCGGGCGATCTCTCCGCCGACCAGGACGTCGCGTTCCTGCGGCGTGCTGGGTCTGTGCATACCCGTGCCTATGATCAACACGATCTGTGAGTCGGCAATTCCGCAGCCGTTCAAGACATCCAGGATCGACGATAGAAAGACCTTGTTGGGAACAGGGCGGGTTATGTCGCTGATCGTGATGGCGACGGTGCGGGGCTTCTTATCGGCCAGCAGGTCGGCCAATGGGGGCGAGCCGATCGGATCGGCAATCGCGGCGATCACCGCACCGCGCGGGTCGGCAATCGGGGTTGCTCCTTTGCCAGTCAAGACATCGGCCGAGGCTGGTACACGAACCCGACAGCCCGCCTTGCGGAAGAGTAATGTAACAGTCTTGGTCTTGCCCATGTGGTTCTCGTTGAACGCCGTCGCGCCGGGTTTTGCCGGTGGAGGCTGTGTCAAGCGGCCGGCTCGCTGGCTCGCGTGGCCCCCAGGTCGATGGGTACGCGGCCCGGCCTTTCAAAGTTGACGGCTTTCAAAACCCGCTGGTGGGAGATCATCATGATGATATGCGCTCCTAATGTCTGGAGTTCTTTTTCCCATCGGCTTTGGCCAACTGTTTCCAGTCCAGGATAGCCCCGGTATCGGCGGAGGTGGCCATGGCGGCGTATCGGGCGAGATAGCCTGTGGCGAAGCGTGGCTTGTGCGGCTTGTAGGTCTTGCGCCGGCGTGCGAACTCGGCGGTGGAGACCTTTGCGTTGAGGGTTTGGGCCGTCGCCAGGTCGATTTCGATGATATCGCCGTTCCGAAGCAGCCCAATCTCACCGCCGGCGGCGGCCTCGGGTGCGACGTGGCCTATGCAGGCCCCGGCCGTGCCTCCGCTGAACCGCCCGTCGGTGATAAGGGCGCACTTATCGCCCAGGCCCGCGCCCTTGATGTAGCTGGTGGGCGCGAGCATTTCCTGCATACCGGGGCCGCCTCGTGGGCCTTCATTGCGAATGACGACCACGTCGCCGGGTTTGACCTTTCCTTGGAGAATGCCTTCGCAGGCTTCTTCCTGGCTCTCGAAGATGCGGGCCGGGCCGCTGTGGACGTACATTGCGGGATCGACCCCTGCCAGCTTCACAATCGCGCCGTCGCGGGCGATGTTGCCGTGCAGCACGACCAGGCCGCCCTGCTTGGTAAAGGCGTTGGCGGTCGGGCGGATGACGTCGGTGGGATCGAACCCGTCGGCGTAGTTGTCTTTCGGCGTCGCGGGCGCCTTGCCGGCCGGCGGCGATGCGAGGTCGTTGCGAACCTGCGAGACGGTCTTTCCGCTTGGCACCCAGCCGGCGGCGACGAGCTGCCTGGCGGCCTGACTCGTTCGCCCGTTTCGCAGGCTGTAGGCGGCGATATTGTCGCCCAGGGTCTTGCCGGTGACGGTCATTGCATCCTCCATGACCAGGCCGGGCCTGTCCTTGACCAATTGGCCCAGGATGGTGTGGATACCACCGGCGCGGTGGATGTCCTGCATGTGGTAAATCTTGCCTTGCGGTGTAGCCGAAGGCGCGACCCGGCAGATGTTCGGGACCTTCTTGCTGATTGTGTCGATGTCTTTCAGCGTGAAAGCCACTGCCGCCTCGTGCGCCATCGCCAGCAGGTGCAGGGCCGTGTTTGTGCTGCCGCCCATGGCCATATCGAGGACCATGGCGTTATGGAACGCATTGCGAGTGCAGATGTTCCTGGGCAGGAGTGCGTATTTATCGCTGCAGCCGACCTTGGCCCATTCCTGCGCCATCTTGACTGCCCGCTCGGCTGCGGAGCGGTACAGTTGCATTCGGGCCGGCGAGGTGGCCAGCAGGGAACCGCTTGTGGGAATCGCCATGCCCAAGGCCTCGCCGAGGCAGTTCATGCTGTTTGCGGTGAACATGCCGCTGCACGAACCGCAACCAGGGCATGCGCGGTTCTCCACTAGCTTCAGCGTCCGGTCGGTTATTTGCCGTCTTTGATGCTTGGCCACGGCATAGAAGACGTCGATCAGGTCCGTCTCGGTGCCGTCGGGCAGCCGGCCGGCCTCCATGGGCCCTCCGCTGACGAACACCGTGGGGATGTTGCATCGCAGTGTACCCATGTACATGCCTGGGATGATCTTGTCGCAGTTGGGCACGCAGATGACGGCGTCGAAACAGTGGGCGTTAATCATGGCCTCCACGGAGTCGGCGATAATCTCCCTGCTGGGCAGGCTGTATTTCATGCCGGTGTGGCCCATGGCGATTCCGTCGCATATCCCGATGGTATTGAACACGAACGGCACGCCGCCGGCACGCCGGACGGCCTGTTTGATGTACTCGCCGACCATGTCCAGGTGCGCGTGGCCAGGGATGATATCGGTGTAACTGTTGCAGACGGCGATGAAAGGTTTTCGCATGTCCGGGTCGGTAAGGCCGATCGCCTTGAGCAAACTGCGGTGAGGCGCCCGCTCTGGGCCTGTCTTGATCGTGTCGCTTCGCATCAATAACTCCTATGTTTCAAAGACGTGGGATGTAAACAGAGGATTTTATCCATTGGGTGGCGAGAAGTGAAGCGATCATCGAAACAATCGGCGTTGTTGGCGGGCATGTCCGCGGCTGCGGTTCCTATCGGCCGTTTTCAAGGTAATTGACGGCGTCGGCCATAGAGGGGAAGCTCTCGATGGTGGTCAGGACGTAGTTTGTCGTGGCGGTGTCGCGTAGCCGACGGATTTCATTGAACTGCGGGTCATGGCTGAGCCGGCGGAGGTCATCGAGGCCCTCGTAGGCGATCAGCCCGCAGTAGGCCTGGGTGCAGTTGCCCATGTGGACGTAGCGGGTCAGGCCGTACAGCAGCACGCGGGCGTTCATGCGGTCGAGGATTGGTTGGACCAGTCTAAGATACTCGGCGTAGACGGCCTCTTGACCTGGTATAACGTCGAAAAGATTCAGCACCACGATCACGATAATGCTCCCGCTGCTCTCCTATGCTGCCGATTGGGCACCTACCATACGAACGCAGGGCGTTCTTGGCAAGGCCGATTCACGCCCGGACGAGCCGAATGATCGGGATTTCCGGCCGGCAGTTGATGCGGACGGGCATCGCCACCACGCCTACGCCTCGCGAGATGTACACCGGGCAATGTGGGCCGGCAACGAGACCTCGGGCGTATTTTTTATGATGCGTTCGCGTCATGATCGATCGGCCGGCCAAGACAATCTGGCCTCCATGCGTATGCCCGCTGATGATCAGATCGACTCGCAAGTCGCCATCGAGACATTCTGCTTGGTCGGGGCTGTGGCTCATCAGGATGACAGGTTCGGCCCCGTCCAGACCGGCCAGTGCCCGGCCAAGGTCCGCCCTGCCGGAGATAAGGTCGTCCACGCCGGCGATGACCAGACCGGCGCCACCGACGGCAACACGGCGGTGGGCATTGATCAGAACGTCGATGCCGCACCGGCGATACTCCTTCGCCGCCGTTTGGTGGCCGGCGAAGTATTCATGATTGCCCAGACAGCCTAGTATTCCCAACGGGGCGTGAAGACCGGCGAGCAACTCGGCGCAGGAGCCGATCTGAGATACGCTGCTGTTGACCATATCACCCAACAGGCAAATAAGGTCCGGGCACTGTGCGTTGACCTGCTCGATCACGCATGAGGTGTACTCGTCCCCGACGAATCGCCCGTAATGCAGGTCGGTGATCAACGCAAGGCGAAGGCCGATTATCGCCTCGGCAAGGCCGGCGATGGGCAGTGACACCTCATGAATGTCGATGGGGGTGTTTTTGTCCGGCCGGCCCCAAAGTACGTGCAACTTCATCGCGCCTCCCAAGAACGAACGAATGGGGCAGGAGGTCTTGCCGCCGGCTCGGCCATTTTCACATGCGAGGTATCGGCATTGGCATAGCGATCGGGCCGGCGATCGATCAGACTGACTGCTTGATTTAGCATGATGAAATCATCCTACGCGTGCTTGGTTCCGGCGGCAAGCAAGCTTATTCAACCGGCAAGGTCTTGACAAATTCGTTTTCGGGTTGAGAATTAGGCGGTTCCGTTCGCCCGGCATAGGGTCGGACCAGATAACCTGAGGAGACTGCCATGACCATAGGGAAGCAATTGGCGTTGGCCGGATTGCTGATCGGCTCGGTTCTGGCCGGCTGTAACGATAGGCGAATGATCGACACGGGCGATTCGGGTAGGCGGGAAGTCGCGGCGCCGGATGTGTTGGTTGCCCGGGCAAGCTCGCCGGTTACGGACCTGGCCGTGCCTTTGGGATTCAAGCTGGATGAGAAGAACTCCCGTTCCATGGCCACCGTGGGTATCAGGTCGGTGGAGCACCGTTATACCGGCCGGGCCGACAAATGGGCCGTGGGCCGATTTTTCAAGAGGCAAATGCCCCTTGCCCAGTGGACTCTGCTGTCCGACAGGATGAGTGAAGGCACGATTCACTTGACGTTCAGTAACGGCAGAGAGCTTTGCGAGCTAGAGATTGGCGACCGAGCCTTGTACGGTACTGTAATTTGGGCGAACATATATCCCACGGCCAGGTCCTCGGGCGCCCCCCGATAAACAGGTGATAGCGGAGGTTTGATTTTGAAAGCGACGCGTCGTCATGATCTGAAAGAAAACGAGTTAGCCAGGGACTTGGGCAGGGCCGGCGAGTTCATTCGAAGATACCTTCAATGGCTGGTCGGCGGCTTGGTGGCGATTGTAGTGATTATCGCCATAATCTTTTACGCAAGCCATCGCAGGCAGGCGGACCGCCAGGAGCACTGGCAGCGATTCGCCGCCCTGTCTGCAATTGCCGAGACACCGAGGAGCGATATTGCGGGACTTCGTCTTCTGGCCGAACAGACCCCTCAAAAGGCGCTGGCCGCCTGGGCGTACGTGAAGCTTGGCGAGTCGATCTATAGTGAGCTGCGCCAACGGCATTGCGAATTGGACGAACAGGCTCGGCAGATACTGAAGGACGAGGCCAGGGAGGCCTTTACCACGGTCTTGTCGCAATACGGCGTTTACAGCGAGGCGGTTGGCCAGGCCAACCTGGGATTGGCCAGGCTGGCGGAAAACGACGGCCAATTCGACGCCGCCCGAGAAGCATACCAGCAAGTGCTCGATTCGGGTTCGAGGGCAGGGTTGCTGGCTTTGCAACAGGCAGGAGCGAAGCTGCAGCAGTTGAAAAACACGCCCAGGCACGTGGAGTTTGCCGCCAGCGCGCCGGCCGAATCGGCACCAGAACAGGTTCCGGCGGCGGATACGCAGCCGGCGGATGAGGCCGGGGCGCCCCATACCCGCCCCACCACCGGCCCGGCGGCGCAACTGGGCTGATAAGGAATAATCTGCTGAATTAGCCGCAAATCAACCTTGCATATGCAAGAGAGTTTGCTATTTATATTCGGGTTGCTGGTGCGATCCGGATGTGTGGCGTCGGCAAGAGTCGGCTTGGTCGACTGCCGGTGCGGCAAGTAATTTGGTCCAACGAATAGGAGTGTTGACAAATGGCCGATCTTAAAGTTTTGGCGGAAGCCATCATCAGGGGCGACCGCGATGCAACCGCGAAATTGACTCAGCAGGCGATTGACGAGGGCGTTTCGCCGGCTGAAGTTCTCTCCGGCGGTTTGATTGCCGGCATGGCGGTGGTGGGCAAGCGGTTCAAGGCGAATGAAGTCTACGTTCCCGAGGTACTTATTGCCGCCCGCGCCATGCACGCCGGGCTGGGTGTTTTGGAGCCTTTGCTGAAGGCAGCCGGCGTCAAGCCGATCGGCAAGGTGGTGCTGGGTACCGTCAAGGGCGATCTGCACGACATCGGCAAGAAC
>JABMQG010000325.1 GCA_013203365.1 Planctomycetota bacterium
GCAGGGCCAGTAGACCGCGTGGAACCAGAGAATGTCCTTGCCTATAAGATGAACCGTCGCCGGCCAATACGAATGAAACTTCCCGTCGTACTTATCACCCACCTCCGGCCAACCCGTGGCGGTGATGTAATTGCTCAATGCATCGATCCAGACGTAAACCGTATGTTCCGGGTCGTTGGGCATTCGCACTCCCCAGCCGCCGAGTTTGTTGGCCAAACGGGAAATGCTCAGGTCTTCCACACCCTGTTTCAGCTTGCTGACCACCTCGTTGTGCCGACTCATCGGCTGGATGAAGCCGGGGTTGGCCTCGATGTGCTCCATCAGCTTCGGCACCCATTTGCTCAGCCGGAAGAAGTAGCTGGGCTCCTTGTATCGCACCAGAGGCTTGCCGCTGATGGTGGACTTGTACTCATTCTGGCGCCCGGTCGACTCGGTGACGAATTCCTCCTGCCCCTCGTCGTACCAGCCCTCGTAGCCGTCCAGGTAGATTTCGTCGCGATCCAGCAGCTTCAGGATAATGGCCTGAACACGCTTTTCGTGGCGGGCCTCGCTGGTGCGGATGAAGTCGTCGTAGGAGATGTCCAGGTCGGCCCACAAGCTCTTGAATTCCACCACGACGGTATCCGCCAGTTCACGCGGGGTAAGGCCCTTTGCCGCCGCTGCCTTGACGATCTTGATTCCGTGCTCGTCGGTCCCCGTCAGCAGACGAACATCGCGGCCGACCGCGCGGAAAAACCGCGCCAACACGTCGGCCGCCACGGTGGTGTAGCTGTGGCCGATGTGAGGAACATCATTCACATAGTAAATCGGGGTTGTTATGTAATACGGTTCGCTCATGGTAACCTGTTCGTTCTATCATTCTTGCCGTTCGATCCGAACGCTACGAACGGCGCCTATTACCTGTAACGCGATGAAGCGATGAAAAGCCTAGCGATGCCGCCTGCTGTATGCAAGGGCTCAACTGCGATGGAACATTCAACGCTTGACTGAAGGGCCCGGGAGCGGCTGCATCTTCGCGGCTGCTCCGGTGACGACCATGCTGCTTGTCAACGGGCCGGGTCGTCTTCAGCAGGCGGCCGATCAGGTCTGGGCCGACGATTCGCCGCCTGCCTTGGCATTGGGGTTCGGCTTTCCTCGGCGACGTCTGCGCTTCTTTGTTTTCGGCCGATTGGCTTGCACCGCGCTATCTTTGCCGTCGTCGGCGCTTGCTTGTGGCTGGACGGTTGAGTCTTTGCCCTGCTTGGGTCGCCGTCTTCGCCGGCGCTGCCGGCCGATTTCGCCGCCGTCCTGGCCCGCCTGGCCTTCCGCGGGCTTCAGGTCGCCCGACGCGACCGGCGAGCGGCCCGGTGTTGGCTGATCGCCGCTTTCGGCGACAGCGGCCGGCGGCTCTGAAGTGCGGTCCTGCTTCTTCTGTTGCAGTCTTATAGGCCGCGGTGAATCCTTGCCTTTGGCCCCTTGCTCGAAGCCGTGGTCGTCAATCGGAACCGGACAAGGAAGGTCACGCTCGACAATGGCGGCATTGTCGATGACCGTAACCAACCCGCGAATATCGATCACTTTAACCAATTGGGTCAAAGTCTGTGTCTCGATCACTCTGCCGACGATATCGTCGGTGCGCACCCAGGTATTCTTTCTTGGCAGGTCTTGCCGCAGTTGTTCGTAGGTGTCGTCTTCGTAGCGCAGGCAGCACATCAGCCGGCTGCACCGACCGGAAATCTTCGACGGGTCCAGCGTGGCCTTTTGCGTCTTGGCCATGCGAATGGACACCGGCTGGAGGGTTCCGAGAAACTGCTGGCAGCAGCACCGCTGCCCGCATCGCTCGTAGTCGGCCACAAGCCTCGCCTCGTCGCGGGCGCCGATCTGTCGCATCTCGATGCGGGTGCGGTACTGATTGGCAAGTTGCCGAACCAATTCGCGGAAGTCCACTCGACCCTCGGCCGTGAAATAGAAAATCACCCGCTCCCCGCCGAAGAGGTGTTCCACCCACACCATGCGAATCTTGAGATTAAATTCGGCCGCTTGCTGCTTGCAGTAGGCAATTTTCTCTCGCCCAGTGCGGTCGAGATGGGCCTGCTCATTGATGTCCTGAGGGCTGGCCAGTCGAAGGATCCTGTTCTGTCGATCGTAACTAAGCTGTGGTGTCGGTGCGTCGAGCATCTGGCCGAGGCGGTCCCAGCACAAATGCCCGAGCCGGTTGGGTCCGGGATCCTTACAAATGGTGCAGACCACCTGGCCCAGTTCCACCCCGCGTTGGGTGCGTATGATCACATAGCTGGCTCGGCGGGGAGGCGGATCGAGGTTGTGATGGAACAATTCCACGTTATTCATCTGACCGTACCGGACCATAGCCAGCGGCTCATCGGTTGCGGGCAGCTTGGTCGACGGGGCTGCGTCACCCGTTTCGGCGACCTCACGGGGGGGCACGGCCTGCGCGGACGGCGTCGTGTCGGCCAAGACGTGCTGCCCGTCAGGCTGCGTCGATTCGATCACCTGGTCGGTCTGGCCGTCTTCGGCGAATTGATCAGGCCCGACACCTGGGTCTGTAGCCTCGCCGTCAAGCGAAGC
>JABMQG010000326.1 GCA_013203365.1 Planctomycetota bacterium
CAATTGAGCTACGGGCGCTTTTCTTCGTTTTCCCTCGAAAACACGCTTGTTTCCAAATGTTTTCGCGGTTTTTATACCGTCACCCTTTATGCTTTCGCGTCCACATGAGCCTACAAAAGTATACCCGGGAACATAAGGTTTGGCAAAGAAATTGGCGCGATTTTTTTGAGGCGGTTTTTTTCTCCCCCGCTTGATGCTCTGATTCGTCGCGCAAAACGGACTCAGGACGCTTCGGAGAATCCAGACGGCCATGGTCGGTCCGATGCAAGATCGCTTTCCCTGGGGCGGCCTGGCGCGTCGTCTGTGCCTGTCGCTTGCAGCTCCACGGCCTCGGAATCTTCTTTCATACCACCGGTCAGCCTGGGCAGGGTGTCCAGGGCCTTGGCGGTGTCGATAGTGCCGATACAGCTGTATCGCTTCATTGTCAACCTGGGGTCGCTGTGCCTTGCCAGTGCCATCATCACCCGGGGCGATGCGTTGGCCTTGCATATCTTCGTGACGTACCCGTGCCGAAAACTGTGAAAGTCCAGCACCAGACCGGCGGAATCACGGGGCAGCAGGAAATCAGCAGCAGATATGCCGGCGGCGGCTCTGGCCTCGATCATATCCTCGTGTAACATCTTCCCGGTTTTGCCGGGTAGGCGGGAAGGGGCGGTCAGAATCGGCGGTACGCAGGTATTCCGCCATCGCGTTGGCCTCGTCAGCCGGAAGGGGTTGAACATCTTCCCGACGATGCTTGGAATATCCGGGGCGCCGTGGGTACAAGGTTGTTCTTTCATGGCGTCCTGGGCGGCTTCGGCCAGGGGCGGTTCGCTTTGGTGCCTTGCTTCCTGCCCGGCCGAGGTCCTTACCTCGTCGAGAGTCTTAAGAATCACTGCAATGGAGTCGTCGATTCCACCAATCTTCGGCATGAGCCGTTTAATCCCCCATAGGTCCTTCAGCCTTCCATGCTTCGAGATAAGCTGCATGAATCTTGCGGACTATCGCGAGGGACAAGCCTAGTTTCGCCCCCAACCACCTTTTCTCGTATTCCTACCATAGCTCCTTGCCCCGCAATGCTGGAGGTAGTATCTCCCCCTTGCTATATGCGGGCGGTCATTAACTAAGCGCCAAATCCAAGTCGGCCGACACACAGAAGAAAACGTCCCTCGGAAATCCAAGTGACAGAGCATCGCGATCAAGAAAAGTATAAGCGTTGGTTTCTTCATGTTGTCGTCTCCTGCCGAACAACGTTTAGGCCGATGACCCCTCCCCGCTTTTTCTGCCGTTGGTGGCTCGAAAGCCGCGTAGTGGGTTCCGAGTATGGTGGATTTGTTCGTTGGACATTCTATTTGTTTACCACAAGGCAACCCGCCATCTTGCCAAGTGTGGCTTGGTTCTGAGAGCTTTGCAGTCTGGCGATAGGCCTTGGTCTAGGGTAGACTGTGCCGGTGAACCGAGGCGAAGATTCGGTCCCTGCGACAAGTTGAACCTTGACGCTCCGTGCGGTCCGGGGTAGACCTACGCTTGGGCGCTACGTTCTTGCTCCGCCTCGCGCCATGATTTTGCTCCACCCTTTACATGATCGGCGGCAGAAAAGTCTGCGACGGGGCCCAGAGCCAGGCGGTAAAGAAGCTCAGTCAGTCTTCGCCAATCTGACCGGGCAGTAAAAGGATGGCTGAGATGGAAAATTTCGACCAACTCTTGGAAACCGTCAGGGAACAACCTTCCAGGAAGGTGGCGGTGGCTGTCGGGCAGGACCCCACGGTCATACAGGCCGTGGCAGAAGCGAGAAAACAATGCCTGGCGGAGGTGGTGCTCGTGGGTGATGAGGCGGAGATAAGAAAAGCCGCCGAACTGACGGGGGAGTCGCTGGCCCAGACGCCCATCGTGCACGAAGCCGATCCGATAAAGGCGACCGGGATAGCTGTGAGAATGGTCACGGAAGGCCAAGCCGACATCCTAATGAAAGGCTTCATCCATACCGACGATTTTCTCCGGGGCCTTCTGGACAAGGAACACGGCCTGCGCACGGGATCAATCATGAGCCACGTCTTTATCGCGGAGATTCGTGATTGGAAGAAGCTCATCTTCATCACCGACGGCGCGATGAACATCGCCCCGAACCTGGAGCAGAAAGCGGCAATCCTCCTGAACGCGGTGTATCTGGCTGGACTCTTTGGCGTGGCGCAGCCCAATGTGGCGGCCCTGGCAGCAGTGGAACTGGTCAATCCGAAAATGCCCGCAACCCTGGACGCCGCCGCATTGGGCAAGCTGGCCGACCGTGGACAGTACGTTCCCGGCTGCACGGTGGACGGCCCATTCGGGCTTGACAACGCGGTTTCTATCGCCGCCGCCCGCCACAAGAAGATCACCGGCTCCGTTGCTGGCCAAGCCGACATCCTGGTGGTGCCTGATATCGAGAGCGGGAACATGCTGGCGAAATCAATGGTGTACTTCGGAGGCCACCGGATGATCGGCCTGCTCGTGGGGGCGAAGGTCCCGGTGGTCCTGACCAGTCGGGCCGACAGCGCTGAGTCCAAGTTGCTGTCCATTGCCGGGGCTGTCCTGATGGTAAACAGGGAGCGGGCATTGAAACTGAAGATCGGAAAGGTGCATTATTGACCCGCTTGGGGTGTTCATCCAGAAAATCACATCTGGCAGCGCGAGCGACGAGTTATCGGGGCTGCCAGTTGTCCCTGTAGCAGTGCAACTTGTTTTCTGTAATTGTCGTTTGTCTCGATCATGCCGACACCGCTTAGCCTGGCCCGGAGGGCCGACCGGAGGGGCAGGCTAAGCGGCCGCCCGGATCCGCACCGGGACTTTGCTCAGGTCCACGTTCTTCATGTTGAAGTACGTCCTTTCTTCCGCTGACCACTTCTCGTGCACCTCGATCAACTGGGCGCCCAGCAACCGGTCACACGAGCTGCGGCTGGGGAACACGCCGACCACACGGCTACGCTTCTTCAGACGCCTCATCAGGTTCTCCAGCATGTTCGTCGATTGCAGCCGCCGGCGATGGTGCTCCGGGAAGTCCAGGACCGCCAGGCAGTCCTCCAGGCCATCTCGAAGCATCTTCGCCACCGATGGGTATCGGCTCTCCCATTTGCACGCCATCTCTTCGCCCCGACACAGGCATTTGGCGCGTTCTTCCGGCTCAAACACCACCACGAGGTCGGCCATCAGTTCTTTCAAGGCTTTATACGATACCTTCCGGCCCATCTCCCACAAGGCGGCAATCTCCGCAGCCGTCTTGCCCTGACTCGAAAGGCGGATCAGCTGCGATCGCCGCATCGCTGCCCGATCGAACCAGTCGGGTCAATTCCTGCTGCTCGTCTTTCGTCAACTGTCGGACAACAAACAAGTTCGGGGACATGGATGACTCCCTTCATCCAAAACCAAGTTGATCCATGTCCCTTCGTCGGCAATTCCAACTCATCCGCAACAGACTTATGTAAGACCGCTTAGCAGGACAACGCGGGTTGGCCAAACCGTCGTGCGAAGGGACACAGCAAGCGTCGACAGAACCGACTGTTACGCGTGTCAGTCCCCGAAGAGCTTGTCACGCCGCATGACGCTGCACAACATCCACAACGAGAAAGCCTTACGTTGATATCAATGGCACAGCCCGCGTTGTCCTGTTAAATTAGTTGGCCGGAAGAGCCAGGCGTCCGCCAAGGCCGCTTCGGACGGTATCATGGCCCGTGAACGGCCGCGATGCCCCCTTGTCAAGAACCAGAGATGTGCTTGCTGATCACATGGATCGAGATAAAATCATTGGGAAGGCCCACGAAGGTCGTGGGCTAGAGGCTATCCGGGAAATCCCTGGGAAAAGATCAGGCCAATGATCCTACGCATGCTGTGCAGGATGTGGACAGCCGTGAGCGACGCCTTGGCGTATGCTGGCCACCGGATGACGCGCAAGAAAGGCTCCGGCTTCTGCCTGGGCCAAAGCCCGGCCGTGCGTTCTGACCGCGAAAGGGAGCTGAATCCACGCTTGCTGGGCTATCCGCCCAACCACAACTGCCGGCTGCAAAACGGCCGGTTGCGGCCCAGCTTCAAGCTCTACCAGCGTGCGCTCGCGGTGACTGCGCTGTATCCTCAGCCACTGACCTCGTTCCTGGACATTGGCAGCTGCCGGGGGTACTACGTGCTGGATGCCGCCGGCCAGCCTGGCTGCCAGCGAGCCGTGGGGATCGACCTGGAGAAGGACTTCATCTCCGTCGCCAACGATCTGCGCGACTACATGGGTGTCGCCAACGCCTCTTTCCGCTTGGCCTCGCTGGACGATCTAACCGACGATTTGTCCGCCGTGGGCGGGCTGTTCCAGACGGTCCTTCTGATTGGCACCTACCACTACCTGTTCTGGGGCAGCCGGCGAAGCTCCGTGTCGTACCATAGCCACGAGGGTATCTTTGACCGACTGGCTGGCCTGTGCACCGACCGGCTGATCGTTTCGGCCCGACTGGAGGTGGCGCGCCTGCCGGACTACATCCGCCAGGAAACAGTCGGCGCTGCCGAGCGGGACGTGTACACCACTGAACGATTCCTAGAGGCCGCCCGCCGGCACTTTGAGGTGCGCACCGCCGGGTCATTGGGCCGGCATACCCTGTACGTAATGCAGCACTAACAGACCTGCGGGCTGCTTTGGCTTGATCCGCCATCCATTTTGCATAATCCAC
>JABMQG010000327.1 GCA_013203365.1 Planctomycetota bacterium
GGTGAAGACAGAGCTCCGGCCGGCTTATCCCAGCCGGACAAGAAAGAAGGCAGGCGGTATTCACTTGTCTATCAAGGCGACGCGTCAAAACCAACAGCATCAACAACGGCGGCGATCTTTAGAGGGAACTGGGTTTCGGGCGGCCGGGCAAATCGGTAGACTACGCGAATCGTCAGCATCGTTGGTATGGCAGATTGAGTTGCTTTAGTTGCGCCATCGTTGCCCGGACCAGACATGAGACCGATACCAAAAGCCCGACACGCAGTCGCTGTAGCCGTCTTTCTGGCGGTCGCTGTGCTTGTGCACTTCCAGGCGGCGGTCGAACGGGACATGACCGACGAT
The DNA here is from genome assembly GCA_013203365.1 of Planctomycetota bacterium. Taxonomy (GTDB): domain Bacteria; phylum Planctomycetota; class Phycisphaerae; order SM23-33; family FEN-1343; genus JABMQG01. The sequence continues at coordinate 343 of JABMQG010000327.1, forward strand.
CAGGTTGGCGTGGCAGTCAACGTGGTCCGCTCGTTGGATGATCAATTGTACGGGCGTGATCCCGTCTACGGCCGCAGCCAGTTATGGCGATTCCAGACGCCTGTTTGGCAATGGTACCTGCGGGAGGCTTATCTTGCCACGGGTCAGACCGACCTGCGCCGGCCGCTGGCCATGCTGGCCGGGCCGCTGGTGTTTATTTACCTGGTGGGAATGTACTTGCTTCTGTGGCGGCAGTGCCGGTCGTGGTCGGTGGCCTGCTACGTGGCGGTGATGTCGACGGCGGTTATCACGGTGGCGGGCGGCGGCCAGTGGGGTCTGGGGCCGCTTTCGACGATGACGGCCGAGACGGTGTATCTTGCTGCGACGCCGCTGATGGTATGGGCGTTCGTATTGCGGATAGGATCGAAGTCGGCGCTGTGGGTCTTCGCGGCGGCGGGGGCGCTGGCTAACGTTCACCTGGTTACGGGCATGAACCTTTCGCTCGTCCTGGCGGTGATGGTGGCGGCCAACCGGCGTTTTTCCTGGCGGGGCTGGTTAATGGCCTTCTCTGGCCTCTTGTGCTCGGCGGCGGCCGCGGGTCCGACTGTGTGGTACTGCTTTGCCCAGCGGTGGGCATTCGCCCCGACCTTCACGGCCGGGTGGTCGGCGGTGGAGCCGGCTTTGCGGCGAGGGGAGTTGACCGTTCTGCTGCCGGATATGCTCACTAAGGCGTTGGAGCTGCCTTCGCTGGCGTATTCACTGGCATTATGGATACCTGCCTTGGCGGTGATTTTCAGTGGCAAACGGCTCCACGTAAGGGGTATTGGACCGTGGGTGTGGTTTCTTGTCGCGGCCCTGGGTGTGGGGCTGGTTCTGCACGGGGCGAGCCAGCTTGTGGGGGCGTTGACCGGTTCGGCCCCGCCGGTGATCGATTTCGTTCATGCCATTCGTTTCACTATGTTGGCGTTGTACGTGCTGTTTTCGCAGGCCGTGGTGAACGTAATGAGGCTTGGTGTTGCCCGTCGAGCGGTCAGAATGACACTGGCGGCGTTGATAGCCATCTGGCTAGTCCCGGCAGAGAACCTCTCCGTGCCGCGACACTGGGTGCAGGATGCGTTGACCTCGCCGATGCCGGAGGAGGAACTCCCTGAGAACGTCGAGAAGCGGTTGGTGCACAGCCGGCGAAACGGGGAACTGCTCAGCATCGGCCGATTTCTGCAAGCGTATACGCCGGTGGATACCGTAGTCATCTGCGAAGAGGCGGGATTGAGACTGTGGTCGAGGCGCGCGCTGGTGGTGTGCCGGGCCGACGTGAAGCATTTCTATTACCTCGCACCCGATCGGCTACAGGACTGGGCCGATCTCTTGCGTGAACAATTTAAGATACTGCATCCCCCTGCCGGCGGTCCGGTGGATCGTGAGGCCATGGATCAATTCGCTCAACGGCACGGGGCCGAGTACGTGGTCATGGGGGCTTGGCAGATGGACCCCCCGCAGGATCAACGGCAGTGGGTTCGGCCACCGGCAGAGGAGAAGGACGGCTGGGGCAGGTATTGGCGGCTGTACCGCTCGATCTGGAGCGCCAGTCAACCGGCCACGACGGCCCCGGGCAAACCGGACTGATCGGTGGTATACTGGCCGATGGCTTTGCTGGTACTTGCCGGAGATCGTTTCCGAAGTGACATCGAGAAAAGCACGCCAAAAACCGCACGCCCACGGCTATACCGTCGTCCTTACGGCGGATCGTACGCTGATGGCGGACTACCCGACCCTTCTGGACGGCATGCTGGCGACGATCCAGACGACCAGTGTGCCGGGCCTTGTGATGCGCCGCTTTCTTGCCCCGCCTATGGCCGATCGCAACGGTGTTGCCTCGCGCGCGCCTCTGGGTCTGCGTCGGCTGGCCGCGGCGCTGTCGGCGTCGGGGTTGGGAGACGATGACATAGCTGTCGTCAGCCCCAGCGGACTCGATCGGGCCATAGGGCCGGCGACCCGTGTAGTGGGCATCTCCAGCGGAGACCCGCTCGGTCGGGGCATGAGCAGCACGACGATGGCGGGCATATGCGGGGGACAATTGTATACGCGGATTTGGTTTGCCGATCTTTGCCGGCACTTGGGCCGACTGCGGGGGCGAGGCGGCGGCTTTCGCGTGGTCGTCGGCGGGCCTGGCGCCTGGCAACTGGCCAATGAGCCGGCAGCGGCTCGGGACTTGGGGATAGACACGGTTTTTGTAGGCTACGGCGAGCGGGAGGCGCCGGGGCTGTTCGACCGGCTGATCGCAGGGGAGTCGGTCGAAGGCCTCGTGCGAGCCGGCACGGTGCCCACCGGGAATATTGCCCCCATCACGGCGGCGACAAGCATGGGCGCCGTGGAGGTCAGCCGAGGCTGCGGGCGGGGGTGCGGGTTTTGCACGCTGGCGGGTGAACCTATGGTCCACATGGGCATAGAAGACATACTCGCCGCCGCTGAGACCAACGTGCGGGCCGGGCCGGCCTGTATCAGCCTGATCAGCGAGGATCTGCTTCGATACGGTGCCACCGGCTCGGGCGTGGCGCCGGAAGCGCTGCTGGAGATGCTCCACGCGGTGCGGGCGGTCGCTGGCGTGCGAATGATCCAAGGCGATCACGCAAACGTTTCCTCTGTAATGCAGTTGACCGACTCCGAGCTGCGTGCGGTGCGCGAGGCGATGCGGGCTAGCGGCGCCGCCGAGCAGTCGTGGCTGAACCTGGGCGTCGAGTCGGCCAGCGGCGAATTGCTCACGGCCAACGGGCTTGCGGGCAAGGTTCGCCCGTTCGAGGCGGGCGACTGGTCGCGGTTGTGCGAGGCTGCGGTGCGGCGGATGGGGCAGGCGGGGTTCGTGCCGATGGTGTCACTTATTCTGGGCCTGCCCGGTGAAACCGCCGAGCATGTAGACCAAACGATTGAGCTTCTGGCCCGGCTGGAAGGGCTGCGGGTGGTGGTGTTCCCAATCTTCTACGCACCGCTGTCGCCGGGCGAAAGGCCCTTCGGCGTAGAAGACATGACGGAGAGGCACTGGCGGTTGTTCCAGATGAGCTACGCCTTCAATTTTAAGTGGATTCCGCAGATGTTTCGCGACAACCACCGCTTGGCCGGCACGCCTTGGCGGCGTCGGCTGTTCGTTCAGTTGGCAGGAAGGGTTCAGACAATACAGTGGAAGCGGATGTTCCGCTCGGCAATTGTAAACCTCAAGGTTCAATGACGGCCATTACGACAGCTTCGGACGTTGAGCGATGGCGACTGGCCTATGCGCAGGTGCGTGGTCGGTTGTTGGCGGAGCGAGGCGATCGGCCTTATTGGCTGGGTCGGCTGGCGGATTCGGCGTTGGCCACGGCCACCGCCGTGGCCGCTTTGGCGATGGCGACGAGCAGCGCGGGTAGCCGACCGGACGCTGTTGCCGCGGGCCTCACCTGGCTGGCACAGGACCAGAACGACGACGGCGGCTGGGGCGACAGTCCGGAAAGCCCGTCCAACCCGACGGCGTCGATCCTTGTCGTTTCGGCGATGCGGCTCGCCGGCCAAAAGCCCAACGACGCCGCGTGGTCGTACATACGCCAGCAAGGCGGCGCGAAGGCCATGCTGGCGCGCTACGGCGACGACCGGACGTTTTCGGCCCCGATTCTGACCGTGGCCGCTTTGGCTGGTCTGGCCGATTGGTCGGACGTGCCGACCCTCCCGATGGAGTTGGCCGCACTGCCACACTGGCTGCTCCGGCTGGCGGGCGTACCGGTGGTGAGCTATGCAC
>JABMQG010000328.1 GCA_013203365.1 Planctomycetota bacterium
GGTATCTCGTTCCCGCACAGTAACGCAACGATGATGATCTTCGGGCGGGGTCATCCATACGGATGACCCCGCCTTTTCTATGTCAATTCTTGCTTCACTCGGCCAGCTCCGGGCACTTCAGGTCTTGCGTGTGTAGTTCAGGAGTCCGCCGGCAAGGAGTATCCTCCGCTGGCGTTCGCTGAGGTCGAGCTTGCAAACGAATTTCATGCCTTGCGTAACGTTAACCACTTCGACGGTCTCGGCAGATGCTACTGCGGAGCAGGCACTTTCTATCAGCAGCTCATCATTTTGCTCGATCGTGTCGTAGTCGTCGGCGTTTGCGAAGGTCAACGGCAGGATGGCGAAATTGACCAGGTTGGCGAAGTGGATTCGCTCGATCGTCTTTGCGATGACCGCGCGAACACCGAGGAACATCGGGCATAAGGCCGCATGCTCGCGCGAGGAGCCCTGGCCGTAGCTTTCGGCGCCGACGATGAAAGCGGAACGGCCCTCCACCCCGGCGGCCAGGCAGCGATCGGCAAAGGTGGGCTCTCCCTCGGTGTTGAAGCAATTGAATACACTCCTGGCGTAGACGGCCACGTTGGAGCGATATTTCAGCAATGCACCGGCAGGCAGTATGTGATCGGTAGTTATCCTGTCGCCCACCTTGATCGTCACGGGTCCGCGGATAGTATCCGGAACGCTCTGGCCGGCGGGCGGCTTGACGATTGTGCTGCTGCGGACAATATTGATCGTTTCGCCCTCCGGCCCGGGCGAATTTATCATGGAATCGTCGACTAGAAATTTTTTCGGCGCCGCCACATTGGGCCAGTCAATCCCAAGGTCCTGGCTGAGCGTCCGCGGATTGATCAGTTGCCCCGTGACGGCGGCGGCAACGGCGGTTGGCGGGCTGACCAGGTACACGCTATCGTCGGCCGTGCCTGTTCGGCCGGTGAAATTGCGGTTGAACGTTCGCACGCTCACCCGGGCCTCGCCGGGGCTGTTGCCCTGCCCAATGCATGCCCCGCAAGCCGATTCGAGGATGCGTGCGCCGGCCTGTATGAAGTCGCCCAACGCGCCGTTGCTTGCGATCATGCTCAGCACCTGCCGGCTGCCGGGGTGAACGCCCAACTCCACGTTGGGTGGGATTGTCCGGCCTTTAAGAACGGCGGCACAGGTCATCAGGTCCTGATAGCTGCTGTTGGTGCACGAGCCGATGAGCACCTGGTCGACGCCGATGCCTGCAAGATCGGAAACCGTCACGACGTTGCCGGGTGAGCCAGGGGTGGCGGCCAGGGGTACAAGTTCTCCAAGGTCGATTTCGATGTGGTCGAAGCTGACGTCGAGAAAACCTGCGGCGTCTTTTTGACCCAATTCCACCTCGGTGCAGAATCGGCTGATATTCTCGATAACCTTGGTGTCTCGTTCGACGTGCAGGCGTTTGACGAGGCGATGATAGGCGGCGTCAGCGTCCGCTGCGAGGGGGCGCCATTGATCTTCCCGATCTTGTGCGGCCATGAATTGACGGGTAACCTCGTCTGAGGCGAACAGGCTGGTGGTAACGCCGAGTTCGGCTCCCATATTAGTGCACGTGCTGCGGGCCGGCACGTCGAGTGAAGCGACGCCGTCGCCGAAATACTCAACCGCGCAGCCGACGTTTCCCTTAGTGGTAAGTATGCTGAGCAGCCGCAGGATGATGTCCTTGCTGGTCACCCAGGCAGGCAGCTTTCCGGTCAGTTTCACGCCGATGACTCGCGGGCAGGTGGTATAGAATGGCCCGCCGCCCATAGCCACGGCCACGTCCAGCCCGCCGGCGCCGATGGCCAGCGAGCCGATTCCGCCGGCAGTGGCAGTATGCGAATCGCTACCCAGCAGCGTTCGCCCAGGCCGGGCGAATCGCTCCAGGTGCACCTGATGGCATATTCCATTGCCCGGCCGGCTGTGGTATGCGCCGACGGCGCGGGCGACGGAAGCCAGGTAAAGATGGTCGTTGTGGTTTTCCGGGCCGAACTGGGCCATGTTGTGGTCCACGTAGCTGACGGAAAGCTCGGTCCTGACCTTCTTGACACCCATCGCCTCGAAAAGCAGGAACGCCATCGTGCCCGTGGCGTCCTGGGTGAGTGTCTGGTCAATGCGCAGGCCGATCTCGGCCCCTGGGGTCAATCGACCATCGACGAGGTGCTCGTCGATGATCTTGTAAACAAGCGTCTGGGCCATGAATGCTCCTGTTCTTCTCGTCCGGTCAAGTCGGTAAAAGAAAGTGAAGGGACAGGACAATACCAGATTCGCACTTATGGTTCAACACTGGCAGGAAGACCTGATGGCTCGTCAATCGGCCATGGCCGGCTGAAAAAATCACTTCACTGCAATCGTCGCGGGGGCCGACCGTATCTCCTCGCCATCGGCGGCGGCGTAGTAGGCTACGACGGTTATGCTGGGTGTGGCGGGGACGTGGTCATCCCAGCGCAGGGGCAGCTTGTAACACCACAATCCGTAAGGGTCGCGTCCGAGGTATAGGCGCATCTGGTCGGCGGAGAATTGCCAAGTGTGAAACGGCAAGGTTTGGACCTGGGCGTTTGCGGGGATCTCGCCTTCGAACATTTCAAACCTCACCTGCCCACCCCCGGCGACGGCGCTAACCTTGCCGCCATCGAGCCTATAGAGGTACAACCGCACGCCGACGCCGTCGGGACCGCCCTCACCGTCGAAGTTCATCGCCATGGGCGGGGCGGCCATGAGGTCAACGCGATCGATATGATCGGCTACCGTCGCCCCGTCGGTCCGCAGGCCAGTCAAACGGCCACACCCCGCTGCCAACAGGGCGACGCCCAGGACAATCACAAGGCTGCGTCTGATTGTTCTCTGCGGTCGTAACATTTCCTGGTTCAGTTATTGCGTCAACACAGGTTCGCCTTCCAGTGGGGCAATTCCCGGCCCGTCGATTAGGGTCTTGGCCGGATCGCCCATGATGTCCATGTCATGCGACTGCTGTTGCCTCGCCGGTTCTAGAGGGTTGAAAAGGTCGTCGATAGGTATGAATTCCCCGACTTTCTCCGCCAGATTCAGCCGGCGGATTTCCTCGCCCGTGACGCGGTCGGCGTCGGCGCCTTTGCGAACGATCCGCGGGCGGAGAATAATGAGCAATTCCGTGCGATTTTTGACCAAACTGCTGCTCTTGAACAGCGCGCCCAACAATGGCAGGTCGCCCAGCAAGGGCACCTTGTTCTTGCGGAGGTCTTCGCTGGTGGTTATCAGGCCGCCTATGACGATGGTATGCCCGTCTTGGACGGTTACGGTGGTGTTGGCCTGCATTTTATTGAAGATCGGCGAGCTGAAATCTTCGCTTATTTGCACGTTGGAAGACGAAATCGACGAGACCTCCGAGGCTACCTCCATTCGTACGAACCCGTCGGGGCTGATCCGTGGGGTAATGGTCAGCATGATGCCTACGTCTTCACGGCTGACGGTATTGATAACGCCTGAGTCCGTCACCCGGCTGCTGGTGACCACAGGCACGGACTGCCCGACGTCGATCTTGGCTTCCTGGTTGTCGAAGGCCATGATTTGAGGACGGTTGAGCACGTGGAGTCTTCCCTGGCTTTGCAGGGCCCTGAGGAAGAAGTTCAAATCGCCACCGGTCACGGAGAGGTTGAAGCCGGCGGCGGTGTCGATGCCGGCCTCCACGCCGAATCGTGTCCCGAAATCGACCGACTGTTTTCCGTTGTTGGCCGACAGCATCATGTTCCAGTCGACGCCGAGCTCATCGGTATCGTCCAGTGTAACCTCGGCCAGCACGACGTCGACGAGTACCTGAGGCTGTGGTTCGTCGAGTGTGCGGATCATTCGCTCGATAGTCTGGAAGTATCTCGGGCTAGCCGAGATCAACAGTGTATTGGACCTTGTGGTTGCCTCGCCGACGTCGGAGGTGGTCGTCACGGCGACAATCGCGACCTCTTGTTCCAGCAGTCGATGGCCGGCACCGAGATTGTCGGCGCCCAGTGCCTGTATCAGCCGTTGGCGTTCCTGGTCGAGCCAACCTCGGACGGCTTTTTCGATGTCGCTGGCCTTGGCGTTCCGTAGCCTATAGACCGCGCTGACCCGCTGGGCGGCGGGCCTGGCGTCGAGTTCCTCGATGACCTCGGCGGCCATATTCACATACTGTTGTGTGCCGCCGCCCAGCAAGGTATTTGTGCGGCTGTCGACAGTAACGGTGAGTGCGTACTGCTCTGCCGAGCCGATGGTCGCCGAGCTTTTTTGCCCGTTCGTCGTCGGCTTGGACGTAACCAGCGTATAGTTGACCGCTTGGGGATTGGCCGGTGCGTTTTTGAGCCGGAACAGTTCTTGCAGTATCTCGGCCATCTGGCGGGCGTCGGCGTTTTTGAGGACGAAGGTCTTGATCTGGGCGGTTCTGGGGCTGACCGAATCGAGGGCCTCGATGAGGTTCTTGAACAAGGCCATCGTCTCGACCGGCGCGGTCACCACAAGTGCGTTGGCACGGCGGTCGGCAGTAATCAAGACGCCTTCTTGCAACGCCCTGGTAACCAGCTTCTTGCCATCCGGAAGCCGGCGTATGAACTGAAGCAGCGTCTGGCGGTTGGGGCTTTCGGCCGTCATTGCCTTGGGCTTGCTGGTCAAAGTAGCGGTGAGCAGATCGGCAAGCTCGGAAGCGTCAGCGTTGCGGAGCGTGAAGACGTGAATCTCGGTCACCCGTGCGAGGTCCTCGCCGTCGAGCCGGGCAATCAGTTCACCGATGCGATCCACGTCGCCTTTGCCGCCGCCGACGATGATCGCGTTGATCCGTTCATTTACGCTGAGGTTCACACCAGCGGCCTTGAGCCCGCCCTGTGCCTCGTAGAGGCCCTTTATCGTTTCCCAAACCTGCTGGGCATCGGCCTTATGCAACGCGAAGACCTGGAGCTGCTCACCCGGGGCCTCCATTCGCGCGTCCAGCCGGCCTATCAGGTCGGCGACGGTTTTCATGTCTTCCGGCGTGGCACCGACGATTAGGGCGTTGCTTCGCGGATCGGCCACCACAGTCACCAGCTCTTGCTTGCCGGGCGCAGCCCGCCGGGCGAACAGTTCCTTGATGGTAGGCTCAAGCGCCGCGGCCGTGGCATGGGTGAGCGTGAAGACCCGGAACTCACTGGCGGGGACGACCTGCTCAGAGTCTAGCTCGGAAATCATCTTTTCCAGGTTTTGAAAGCTTTCGCGGGAACCGGCGACAAGCAGCGCGTTGGTGCGTTCGTCAGGAACTATAGTTACCGCCAGAGTTCGCCCGCTTTCCCCGACGGCCTGCTCGGCGGTGCGTTTGGCGTCGAAGAACTTCTGAAGCATCGGCGCCAGCCGGGTGGCGTTGGCGCGGCTGAGCATATAGGTCCGCACATCGCCCAGCACGGGAGAATCTTCCGGTAAGTCTATTCGCCGAATGATCTCCTCGATGACGGCGAAGTTCTCCCTGCTGGCAGAGACGATCAGCACGTTGGTTCGTGGATCGGCTATGACTGAGGCTTTCTCGCGAGCGGCGAGGATTTTATTATCGCCGGCGGCGACGGCCCCCGGCTTGTACATGCCCTGGCTTATTAGATTCTTCAGCAGTTCGCCGAGGCGCGTGGCGTCGGCGTGCTTGAGGGCGTAGATACGGACGACACCCGTCTCGACGGGCGGTTCGACGTCCACCTTTGCCAGCAAACCCCGAATCAGGGCCAGGTTCTCCTTGCTGGCCGAGACGATCAGTGCGTTGGCCAGCGGCTCTGAAGCCACGTTGACCCGTTCCTGGGGCGGCGGCACTTGGCCTGACTGGGTCCTGCTTCTCAGACGGGCCTCGAAGATGCTCTGTATTGTCGAGCCGACTGCGCCGGCGTCGATATGCGCCAGCGGGATAACCACCAGTTGTATGCCAGGGTCGCTCGTGGCGGAATCCAGTCTCGCCAGCAGCGCCGTCAGCATTGCAAAGGTCTTGTCGCTGGCCGAGACGATGATCGCGTTGGTCCGCGTATCCACCTCGATGGCGGGCACGTCCTCCGCCCGAACGCCCTTGGCATTGGGACCGGTGTACAGCCCCTTGACGACTTCGGCCAGGCGGACGGCATCGGCGTTGACCAGCGGGAAGATTCTCACCGAGCTCATCGATCCGGCGCCTGGGATGTCCATGGAATAGATGACGTCGGCGATAAGCGCCATCACATCGCTGCGGGCGGCGACGACCAGCGTGTTGGTGGTCTCGTCGGCCTGGATCGTCAAGGCGGGCCTGCCCTTGGGAAATTCGGTGATAAGGGCCTCGCCGGTATCGCGGCGTTTGACCAGCCTTGTCACCTGCGTGCGAATCCCCTCTGCGCCGGTGACGCTGGTAGCGGCCTCGTCGAAGACTGCCTTCAGGGTCGGCGCCATACGGCTTGCGTCGGCGTGCTTGAGCCTGAAGAGCCGAACTTCCGTCACGATTTTTCGGCTGTCCCGGTCGAGGTCTTCGACTATCTGCTCGGCCAGTTTCAGGGTTTCCGGCGGGCCGCTGAGGACCAGCGAATTGGTTCGCAAATCCGCTGAGACGTTGAGCGGTCCGACCAGCGCCTTGCCCTGGGTATCGGTCGGTTCCGCCCTGCCGGCGACGGGGCCGCCGGACTTGCCGGAGAGGGTCTGTCGGCCCTGGGTGAAGATCTCGACCAGCACCTTCTTTACACTCTCGGCATCGGCGTTTTTCAGGTGCAGAAGTTGCACATTCGCGGCGTCGGAGACTGGCACCGTATCCATCAGCTCGACGATAGCCTTGAGGCACTTGAGATTATCCGGCGTGGAAGACAGGATGAGCGAGTTGGACCCCAGCACAGAGCCTTTGGGCGGGTCGGAGGTGATCTTTATCGGCCTGGTCAGGTCCAGTTGGGGAGGTTCATGTCCGTCGGTGTAGCTGATTCGTAGCAGCCGAATGTGCTCCTGCAACGCCCGGGCCTGTGTGGTAACCTGGCCCTCGCCGCTAGGGCGCAGCATCTCATTAAGAACTGTCGCGAGCGTAACCGCGTCAGCCTTCAGCAGCGGCACGACCATAAC
>JABMQG010000329.1 GCA_013203365.1 Planctomycetota bacterium
CGCATATAGTGCCTGGGAGGCCAGTGTGGTGACGTGTGCGGCAAAACTCGCCGGCGGCAGTTGATGCGGACTCGACTCGGCCGAGCCGGCCGAGTCGGACTTGTCGACCTCGGCAGCCAGCTTTTCCTTCTCGGCCCGGGCCTGGGCCTTCCAGTCGTCGTCAACGATGATCTTCGGCTTCTCCTGTCCATTTTCATTCATTTGTCAGACCTCTCAAAAGCAAGCAAGATCGTCTCCCCAAGTTGCAATTCTAGACTTGCCATCTACGATTTTCAAACGGAAGTTCCTAGAGCCGGTAGATCCAAACTCGCAAGGCAAAGACCGAAAAGCTCTTTCATCCGTGCCGGACTTACTCTTGCCGCCTCATTGCCGCGGTGACCAGGCCGACGAAAAAGGGGCAGGGACGAAGCGGTCTACTGGACAGCTCCGGATGGAACTGGGTGCCTATGAAGTACGGGTGCACCTCTCGCGGCAGCTCCAGTACCTGCATGATCGGGTGGTCCGGGTGCCGGCCGGAAAAAATCATGCCGGCACTGGTCAGCATCTCGACGTGTTTCGGGTCGACTTCATAGCGATGCCTGAAGCGTCTGCGTATTGTTTTCACCCCGCCGAACAGTTCAGCCGCCAGGGTTCCTGGGCTAAGCAGGACGTCCTGACCGCCCAGTCGCATGTTGCCGCCGAGTCCTTCGATTTTTTTCTGGTCCGGCAGGATGTCTATGACCGCAGGTTCGCAGTCGGGGTCTATTTCGGTCGAACCCGCGCCCGGCAGTCGGCAGACGTTGCGTGCGTACTCCACCACGGCCATCTGGAACCCCAGGCAGATGCCCAAATATGGAAGCTTGGTCAGCCTGGCGTGCTTGATGCACGCGATCTTCCCGTCCGTGCCCCGGATTCCAAACCCGCCTGGAACGATTATCCCGGCCACGTTCGCCAGTGCTTCGGCGACGTTGGCGTCGGAGATGTCGGTTGTATCGATCCATTCCACGTGAACTGCCGAGCCGCTGGCCACGCCGGCATGCTCCAACGCCTTGATGATACTGGCGTAACTGTCACGCAGTGCCGTGTACTTGCCTGTGATGCCTATCGAGACCTTCGGCTCGGTTCGGCCGATCTTCGAGGCGAACTGCTGCCATCGGCTGGCGGCCCGCAGTTCGTGGGCCGTGTTGACCCGCCCGCCGAGGTTGAGAAGCTGAACCAACTCGCTGTCCAGGCCCTCCTCTCGCATGACTTCAGGGAGCAAATAGATGCTCGGCAGGTCGTGCATGGAAAAGACCCGCTTGACCGGCACGTTGGTATAGACTGAAAGCTTCTGCCGAACCTTGTCGGTGACAGGCGACTCGGCCCGGCAGGCGATGATGTGTGGGTGTATGCCGAATTCCATCAGTCGTTTTATGCCCAGCTGAGCGGCCTTGGACTTTTGCTCGCCTAGGGCCGGGGGGCTGAGGACATAGGTAAGTGCCACGAAGACGACGGATTGCTCGCCTTCTTCGTTTCTCAGTTCACGCAAGGCCTCGATGAAGAATGCGTTTTCAATGTCGCCAACCGTCCCGCCGACCTCGACAAATACAACGTCGGCCTTGGTTTGCAGTGCCAGTGTCCGCAGGCGCAGCTTCACTTCGCCAGTGACGTGCGGAATCATCTGCACGTCCCGACCGAGGAAGTCGCCGGCGCGTTCCTTTGACAGAACGGCCGAGTATATCTGCCCGCTGGTGGTGAAATTGGCCCGCGTCAGGTCCTGGTCGAGCATCCTTTCGTAAGTGCCCAGGTCCATGTCGGTCTCCATGCCGTCGTCGAGGACGAAGACCTCACCGTGCCTGAATGGATTTAGCGTACCCGAATCGATGTTGAGGTAGCCTTCCAGCTTGATGGGAGAGACCCGCAGGGCCTTGTCCTTCAGCAGCTTGGCCAGCGAGGAAGAAAAAATCCCCTTGCCCAGCCCGCTCATCACCGTTCCGAAGATGGCGACGTACTTGGTCGAACCGAGCTTGTACCCGTCTGGGAGAGGGGTGTAGAACTCCGTTTCGTCGCTTTGATCCCGCACCGAACGTAACAAATCCATGGCTTCGCTCATGGGTCAGTAATGTAGCCGGTGTTGGCGGCGAAGGCAAGAAGACCGCCGAAATGTTTTTTCAACCTGCGATTTGGCCTGAACCCCGCCAACGCTACGTTGGCCTGTTTCTCGCCACGAAGGCGGCATAGTCCGCCGGCGTATCTATCCCGGCCGCGTGGCCGGCCACGATGCCTACGGCGATCGAATACCCGTGCTCAAGGGCGCGGAGCTGTTCGAGCTTCTCGGCCCGTTCGGCGAC
>JABMQG010000330.1 GCA_013203365.1 Planctomycetota bacterium
CTCGTAGATGGCGTGCTTTTCGCCCATGGGAAGAGTTTCCATGGGGATGGAGTCCTCGTCGGCACTGATCGCGCTGGTCAGATCCGGCCGGGCCATCTCGTCGTCTTCGTAGGTCATCTCATGCCGCATCAGGTACGTGCCAAGACGAAGAGCCGCCATGGTGTTCATCGTCTCGATCGGGAAGCTCATCAGCAGCCGTTGGGTCTGCGGGACGTGCCGGTACATAGTCAGCTTCGCCTTGAACTGCTCCAGTTGCCTCTCCGTCGGCAGATGCCCGCGCACCAGCAGGTACGAGACCTCCTCGAAGGTTGCGTGGGCCGCCAAGTCGAAGATGTCGTACCCGCGATAGATCAGCCAGCCCTTGGTCCCGTTGACGTAGCCGATCTTCGTTTCGCAGGCGATGGCGCCTTCCAGACCCGGACCGACCGTGCAGTTCACGGGCCACTTGACTGGGCGCGTCAGTTCCGGCTCGGGCTCGGTACGCACCTCTTCATGGGCCTTGGCCTTGGCCTTGAGGATCAATTCGGTGATTTCAGGCGTCTTCTCATGCATTATGCTTAATCCCTAAACTACCCCTCAACGCGGGGGCGACAGTGTAACCGATTTCGGGGAGGCCTTCAATCGGGATTTTCCAGATAACCTTGCCCAGACTACTTCGACGCGGCGACTTTGTGCGACGCACCATAACCGTCAAAGCAGCCGGCCGCCGTTGGGCGGCACGAAGCAGGCGATGGTGCGCTTTCTGGAAGGTGTGAAATGCGGCGCGCGGCGAAGTCCGATGGCCTGGCGAAGGTCCGGCAGGTCGGCGAGCGCCTCGCTGATGCCGGGGTTGCCAGTCTTTCAGAATCGCATCAGCACCAGGCAGGCGAAAAGTTGCGGCTGGGTGTAGGTCTTGGCCCTGCAGGGGTGCGAGTACGTTGACAGGGCGTCCGTGCCGATCTCGTAGGCCACCAGCAGCACCTTTCTTGCCTCTTTTCTTTTCCCTACGCCCGCAAGTTAGGACCTGAAGCGCCTTCTCAGGGTTTCAGGTGAACATTTTCGATGTTACACTGACTAATGGATGGAGCGACGAATGAGCGAGGTCCAACCGGAAATACGGTTGCTGGTGGCACGTGCCCGTTTGGGCGATGCTAAGGCCTTTCAGACGCTCGTCCACGAGTACACTCCTCGTCTTCTGTGGTTCGTTCGCAAACTTGGGCTTTCTGACAATGACGCCGACGATGTCTTGCAGGAATCTTGGTTGGTAGCATGGTCTAAGCTGAACCGCCTTCGCAGTCTTCGACTATTCCGGTCCTGGCTGTACGGGATCACCCGGAATAAGGCGATGCAGCACTTGGCAAAGGACGAGGCGCGGGAAGTTCCTGTGGCTGATATTGATCCGTTGGATGAGCCGCCTGAGGAATCCTTCTTCGAGAGGTATCAGCCATACCTGAATCAGGCCCTCGAGCGAATGTCGCTGACCCACCGGGAGATACTCGCCCTCCGATTCATCGAAGGCATGACGTATGAAGAGTTGGCCCAGACAACCGGGACTACGTTAGGGACGATTAAGTCCCGTTTGCACAACGCAAAGCACTTCTTGCGCCGCCAGTTGGAGGTGCTTACCAATGACTGATCGAAAGCTGGTTCAAAGTCTACTTAAGCAAGACGCCACACAAACCGAACGGTGCCAAGATCTTGAAAGGAGAATCGCAATGGCCGTTGAACGAAAGCGTCGCCAAGTGGCTCGAATGCGGATCGTTGTAGCAATCGGGTGGCTTACGTTTGTCCTAATCATACTGGCCGGAGTAATTGCAGCGGCAGCAGGATATCAGATCCTCTGGGCAAAATTAGGGATCGTCTCTCATGCGGCTCTTCTCCTTGCGATTTTCTTCACTATTTCATGGTACGTGAGAAATATATCACTGCGGTTCGATATCGTTCAACAGGCATTGGCCGCGATTCAGGAACGACTCGAACTGCGCAGTTCAGAGTGAAGAAAAGGGGGCAGGAACTTGGCTTCCGCGCGGGGCCGAGAGGAGGTCCGAAGGGGTGCGACGGCGCAAAGGCGGCGCAGGGAGATCTTCGCCGTTCGAGACTATACATCCTACGGTATTCGATACTCACTTGCCGGCTGGTACGCCCACGGCCCGTCTCTTAGTCAGCTTGGCCACCACGGCCCGCTTGAAGCCCAGAAGCAGTGGGCTGGCGATTGCCATGGAAGAGTACGTTCCGAACACGATGCCAACCATCAGGGCGAAGCTGAAGCCATGAATGCCCGCCCCGCCCCAGATGTACATCACAACCACGACGATCAATGTAGTGAAGGAGGTCATCAGGGTCCGGCTAAGTGTCTGGTTGAGCGAATGGTTGATTATCTCCGGATTGATCGACTTGAGCTTACCGCGGTTCTCGCGGATGCGGTCGAAGACGACGATGGTGTCGTTGACGGAGTACCCGATGACCGTCAGCACCGCCGCGATCATGGCCATGTCGATCTTGAACGGCTCGATCAGCAGTGCCCTTCCCAAGGCAGTCTGGCTGATCCATCCGCACGCAGCCACCAGTCCGACAACCACGAAGGTATCGTGGATAAGGCAGATCACGGCCGCCAGGCCCCACAGGATCCTGCCGAACCTGAACCACAAGTACAGGATCATCGCCACCCAGGAAAGAATTATAGCCACGATCGCCATTTGCGAAGTTCTGGCCGTCATTGCAGCATCGAAGTTGGTCAGCGATTCGAGGCTCTGTGGAGTCCTTAAAGAGTCTTCGAGCAGTTCCAGCTCTCCGACGGCGAACTCATTCATGGCCTGTGAATTGGCCGGGTCGATATCGTCCGTGCGGACTACCACGGCAAAGGCACTGAACTTGTCGGTATTCGGCACGTTCTGCAAGGGCAGGATTTGCGGATGGACGACGTACACATCCTCCCTGCCGGCCTGCAGGCGGGTATTGCGCAGTCGTTGTGACAGGTCCGCGGGCGTCATTGCCTGGTCGGGATCGGTTAGCGAAAAGGCCATAAGCGACCCGCCGACGTTATCCATCAGCTCTTCTCGGAAGCTCCCGCCTGCGGTGGGATTGTCCAGGTCGCTCTTGGTAATCAGGTGATAGCCCTGCGTGGTAATCGCCAAATCCAACTCGGCGATCGGTTCGCCGGAGAGAAGTTTGTAGTCGACCTGTGCCTGTGTGCTGAGCTTGCCTACGAAGGCCTTGGCGATGGCCTCGCGGACAGGTTCGAGCCTGGATTCCGCGGTCGTTATCTGGTACCTGGGCTCTGGAAGGGTTTTGTTAAGATCCGCCTTGTCCAGTCGGCCGTCGCCGTTGGCGTCGAGCAGTGCGAATACCTTTTCGTCGCGGTGTTGTGCCGACCACTCGGCCTTGGAGACGGCACCGTCTTGGTTGCCGCCGCTGGCGGTGGCGTCGTAGGTAGCGATAAAGTCTGCGACGCGGCTTTCGGTTTTCAGTTCGTTCACCTGTACGTTCTGACCGGCCAATCGCTCGTAGAGCGGGCCCAGTTTCCGTGCAGATTTTTTCAGCGTCTCCTCGACCCTGGCGTCGGTGAGCAGATATCCGTCAATCGTAGCGTCGTCGAGGAACCGGACGGTCGCCCGGGTGCCCTGGCGGAATTCTATGCCCAGGATGTCGCCTCTATTTACAACCAAGCTGACTAGGCCCACGACGATCACAACGGCGCTTACGGCCCAGAACGTGCGCCGCTTGCCTAACCAGTCGACTTTCGGCACGCCAACCATACGGAGCATGAGGACCTTGTTTTTGAGCAGCTTGGTGTCTATCAGGAGGCGGAATATCCACCTGGTCGCCAGGAGTGAGGTGAACAGGCTTGTTACCAGACCGATGCCCAGTGTTATTCCGAAGCCGCGAACCTCCGGCGTGCCGACCCACGCCAGGATAACGCAGGTAAGCAACGTGGTAATGTTGCCGTCGATGATCGCGCTGAATGCCCGCTCATAAGCTTTTCGCATGGCTTGGCGCAGGGACTGGTCCTTTGCCTGCTCTTCTCTGAGTCGCTCGAATATGAGCACGTTGGCGTCTACGGCCATGCCCATCGTAAGGATCACCCCGGCTATACCCGGCAGAGTGAAGATAACCTCGAACAGCGACATAGCCGCCAGCACAAAGAGGATGTTCAGGGCGAGGGCGAAGTTCGCGATCATGCCGCTCAGCAGATAGTACATGGCCATGAAGATGACCACTGCCACCAGCCCGGAGTATGCGGCTTTCTGGCCACGAGAGATGTTGGCAGCGCCCAGTGCAGGGCCGATCTGGTTGACACTAACCGGTTCGGGGTTCACCTTCGCCCGGAGCGACCCGGCGTTGAGCGTTCGCACCAGGTCGGTGACCTCATCGCGGGTAAACTTGCCTTCGATTATGCCCTGACCGACGATCTGGGTTCTTATCACCGGTGCGGAGTAGACCTCGTCGTCGAGCAGGATGGCCAGCAACTCGCCGACATGATTGCCGGTCAGTATGGCGAAGACCTCCGTGCCGCGGTGGTCGAAGCTGAAGCTGATGGCCGGTCGAAGATTGCTATCGCTGTCTGGCCGAGCGTCTTTCAGTTGCCAGGTATCCCTGCCCTTGGTCTGAAGCATGGTGGAGTCAGGCTGATCCGAAAGCAGGACATATTGTTGCCCAGCCCACGTGCCCATGACGCTACCCGGCAAGGGTTTTTCTTTGGGGTCGCGCATCTTGAACCACTGGAATGGCTCTTTTCGATCCCGCCCCACCTGTGGGCCCATTTCGGCGAGTTGCTTTCGATAGGCATCGGCCTGCTCCGGGTTGACAGTGACGCCCTCGCCCGCCGTTCGTGGCGCGATGCGGTATTCAAGCACCCCAGCTCGGCGAATGAGGCGTATCAGGTCCTGCGGATCATCCAGCCGGCCGCGAACTTCGGCCCATGCGGTGTAGGATGACACTATGTCGTTGATTGCCTTGATGGCTTGGGGGTATCGCTTGCGGTATTCTTCCAGACGTTGGGCCAGCAAATCCTTTCGATCCCGCACGTCGGCGGCGGGCAGGTCCTTGGCGGCGGTCCTGGAGACATAAAGACTCAGAATACCCGACAACTCCCGCGTTCGAATGTTCATCGACCGCAGAAGCGAGAGGGCGGTGAGATGCTCGCCCCTGGCAACGTCGTAGGCTTGGCGAAGTTGATCGATCTTCTCCTGCAACAGCTCGATTTCCTTCGTCTGGCGAGGAACTTCGACCTTGAGTTTTGCCATTTCGGTCTGGAAGGTTGCCATTCCCGACTCGATCCCAACCCACTCGGCGGTCATCTTGTCATGAAGATCAGCGGTGGCTGCCAGCAGCATACCCCGCTCGGTGTCGGCGCCGAGTTTGCGGTCTATCAGCTCGGTCCTGCTCCGGCCAGTGGCCGAGAGAACCTGCCTGATGTAGGCCGGCGTTACGTTGAGCTGGTCCAGTGCCTCCAGGGCCTTCAGATATGCGGCCTTAGCGCGTTGGGCCTCTTTGCTGCCGGCAGGCATGGAGACCTCGATTCGGTCTTTGCCCACCGGTCGCCATTGGAGGTTTTTGGTCCCCTGCCGATCGACTCGCTCCTTGAGCGTGTCCATCACGCCGGAAAGGACCGTACTATCGCCGCCGGTGTCGACCTTGAATACTAAAGTGGCTCCACCTTCGAGGTCCATGCCCTTTTTCAGCGGCTTGCTCCACAGTACCAACCCCGCCAGCACGATCAAGACGGCCAGGAATGCAAAGCGGGTAAACAGGGGTTTCTCTTTCATGACTTCCTCAATTTCAAAAACGACACACTTTCCGGGCCGACCCATCGGCCAATCCGCTCAGCCCGATCGTCACCAGCCTGTTTTAGTCTAGGTGGTCCCGGCCAGCTGACCGGCTGCCGCGAGGTCAGGAAGACTACTTATTCTCTTGTTCGGCATCAGTCGAGCCTACAGAGCGGATGGCCCATAAGGCGAACTTCGCTCGGGTGTTCGACGACTCATCGATTTTCACCGTCACTTCGTTCTCACGAACCTCCATGACCGCCCCGACCATGCCTCCTATGGTGGTGACCTTGTCACCCTTCTTGATGGTTGCGAGCATTTCCTTGCGTTTTTTCTCCTGCTGCTTGGGCTTTCGGCCCATGAAGACGAACAGCAGCACCATGCCTACGATCAACGCCAGCATCAGCCACGGTGGGCGTGTGGGCTTGGTTGGAGACAGAACCGGTTGGCCGTCCGCGGTCTGGTC
>JABMQG010000331.1 GCA_013203365.1 Planctomycetota bacterium
ACGGTCTGAAACAGGC
This sequence comes from Planctomycetota bacterium, assembly GCA_013203365.1. Lineage (GTDB taxonomy): Bacteria > Planctomycetota > Phycisphaerae > SM23-33 > FEN-1343 > JABMQG01. The sequence goes on from JABMQG010000331.1 coordinate 17, forward strand.
ACGTCTTGTTCAGGTCGATGGTGATGGCGTCTCCGGTGTAGTTTCGGTAGCTGACAGCCGCGGTGCGAATATCCCCGTCGATGGCCGCTGCCGAGCGTGAAAGGTTTCCCCATGCCTTCCACATCGCCTTGGGAGATACCGAGTCAGGAACGACCCCCCGTGAGGCCTGATAAACCGGCCGATCGCTACCGCAGCCGGCCAGAAGAAATCCGGCCGTCAAAAAAACGCAGGTTCGGCCAACCGATCTTCTTGTGCCGGCCAATACGTCGGGTGTCTGTAGCAGAAACCAAGTGTCCACTAGCAAATCGGTTCTCACAAGTGATGTCTCAGCCAATAGATACAAATGCCTTGTTCGACAGCCCCAACTCTGCAATATTCTTTATCCGGAAAGCTTGAATTGTCTTGTCAAGTCTAAACGGGGTCTGAAGATGGCGTGGGCGCGAAGAATTGCGATTTATCTGCCTGCAAGCGAAGATACCGGCTGTCTCTGCCTGATTAATTGCAATCATCTTCATTATCATTATCCCAATTACGTTAACCGCTACTTCCTTCATCATCAGCAACTCTATACCTAAGCGAGGGTATTACAAAGCGGCATCTGTACGGTTTGTGCCTTTACAACTGACTTTGATATGGAGGCCGGAACCATGTCAAGCGTTTTCCATTCTGTCCATGTCGATGAGATTCTGACGGAGATCCGGGACATTCGTCGCTTCCGGGTAGCGCCAAGTAATTCAATGCCAAAGAAGGTCTTCGTGAATTGCCACTACTGTGGCTACTCGCCGGGCAACGGCATTCCCGCAAGCGGTTTGTGCCCCAAGTGCGGCGGCTCGAGTTGGGAGCGATTCGCGCTGGCGAAGCGATTGATCCCCCCAAATATGTTGTAACTCAAACCGACCGGCCCGGACTCGCCGATCTCGCTTGAGACGCCACAATGTGGGGACGTGACGCCGACCTATGACCTTGCCGCCTTCTGGCCTGCGCCCACGGGGCAAGCCATCATCAAACGTTCTTATCAGCACTTGGCATGCTCAGCCGGTGCATGGCGAGTCTCCTTGTGAAATTTTTTTTGCGCGCCATTTTCCCGACGAGCGTGTAGAAGATGCTCTCATGAATGCACAGGCTGTGATTATCTCGGTCGGAACCGAGCTGACCAACGGCATGACCGTCGATACCAACAGTGCCGTTCTGTCGCGTCGGCTGGCGGAATTGGGTATTGTCACTGTGTCCCATGTAACGGTGGGCGACGACGTGGATCGTATAGCCGCAGCCATTACGGCCGCGGCGGCTGACGCCGACGTCGTCATCGTCACGGGCGGGCTTGGCCCGACGGCCGACGACTTGACACGACAGGCACTGGCCAAGGCGATGGATGCTGATTTGGTTTTGGATGAGGCCAGTCTGGCCGAGATTCAACAATTCTTTCAGCGTCTCGGGCGGGTGATGAATCAGTCCAATCGCGTCCAGGCGATGCGACCGGAGGGTACCGAGGCGTTGGCCAACCCCGAAGGTACGGCTCCGGGGGTCTTCGCTCGCCTGCGCAAGGCGCTGGTATTCCTCACCCCGGGAGTACCGCCGGAAATGGAAGCGATGTTAGATAGGCACCTCCTGCCAAGACTGTCGGCGCTGGCTGGCCGGGGGCGCTTAGCCTTTCGCGCGGTGAGGGCGTTCGGCGCGGGCGAGAGCGATATTGCCGCCAAACTCGCCGACCTGATGCGCCGTGACGGCAATGTTCTGGTCGGCACGACCGTGGGGGCGGGCGTCGTCTCGGTAAACGTGACCGCTCAGGCGGTCCATCAGGACTTGGCCGACCGCATTGCCGACGAGACTGTTAACGAGATTTGCCGGCGACTTGGCCGTTGGGTATACGGCACGGGGGACGAGACGCTTGCAGGTGCGGTTGGTGGAATGCTCCGCCGGCGGCACGCCACGCTCAGTGTAGCCGAGAGCTGCACCGGCGGACTGCTGGCCCAACTCGTCACAGACGTCAGCGGGGCAAGCGACTACTTCGTAGGCGGTGCGATATGCTACTCCAATCGGATCAAGCAAGACGTTGTCGGCGTGCCCGCCAAGGTGCTCCAGACCCATGGCGCCGTCAGCGAGCAAACCGCTCAGGCCATGGCGCGGGGAGCAAGGGAAAGGTTTGAAACGACCTACGCCCTGGCCATTACCGGCATAGCCGGGCCCGCCGGCGGCACGGAGACCAAGCCCGTCGGCCTGGTCTACACAGCCATCGCCACGCCCGGCCAGACGCGAGTGCAGGAGAACTACTTCCATGGTGATCGCACCACCATTCGCATGCGGTCGGCCTTAACGGCGCTGAACATGCTTCGACAGGAACTGACGGACACGCCTGATAGTCAGGAACTGGCGCCGTAGGGGCGAGTGCCCCGCTGGAAGGGAGCCCTGTTCTTCCCCAACGGCTGCAGAGAAAATGCGATGTTCTAGAACTCACTCCCGAGCCGCTTGGCCTGCCCGATCGCTTCGGCGAGTTTTTTGGCTGCGATATCAGGACCAGCCATCAGCGTCGGCTCAACGACGATCGACCGAATGTCACTGAACCCGATGAAAGCCAAGATGGATTCGATGTATCTTTTCTGGAAGTCGAACGCCTGGGACTGTTGGGAGGAATAGTCGCCTCCGCGGGCATAGGCGATAAAGGCTGATTTGCCAACGACGAGGCCCGCATACCCATCGGTTGGGGAGTAGGAGAACGTCAGTGTCGGTTGGACAATTACGTCGATGTACTGTTTGAGCCGATACGGAATGCCGAAATTCCACATCGGGACGGCAAGGACGAACTTGTCCGCAGACTTGAAGTTGTCGATGACGGTCTGAACCTCTTGCCAGGCGGCTAACTCCTCGGGCGTCTGCTGTCGGCCGTGAAGGATCGCGTATTTGGCCTGGACTGCCTGGGCGCCGAATTCGACCAGGTCGGTTTCAAAAAGGTTGAGTGTTTCGATCCTGTCGTCCGGGTGTGACTGACGGTAAGATTCAATGAACGCGTCTGCCAACGCGATGGACTTTGAGCGGTGTTCGCGGGGAGAAGCCTGGATGTACAGGATCTTGTTCATCGCTGGTCTCCTCTGGGTAATTGTAGGCTGTGCGCTGTGTTGCGACCACTTTGGGGCCAACTGCCGGACCAACGGAACGAATCCGGGCTGGCTCGGTGTTCACGCCACAGTGATTCCCCTAACTCTATGGAAGACAGCTTAGTTAGGTATGTCGCCGTCGTGTTCGGGCTTCCGGACCACACGCCGTATCGCGTACGTTTTGG
>JABMQG010000332.1 GCA_013203365.1 Planctomycetota bacterium
AATTGCTTCGTCCATCCCTGTACTGTTGTCGCATCCGTGTTCATCGCCGATTCTCCCAGCCGGAACACCCATTCCGACAGAAGTATCATCGGTAAAAGTTAATGCGCGATTGTAGTACTAAGTTCTTTTTAGCCAGGCCGAAGGCGCCGATAAGGCGGGCCATAGAAAGCATTGCGGTTGACAGATAGAATATCTCACATGGAGCTGACGGCGTCCTGAGCGATATGGACGGCTTCCGCATGCTGCAAGGGGCCTGGTGAGGTGGAATTGGGCTGGTGTGCAATTGCATCCAAGACGTGAGAGAGGAACAACATGAGCGGATTATTCGATCTGACCGGCAGGGTGGCGATCGTTACAGGCGGTTCGCGCGGGTTGGGCAAGGAGATGGCACTGGCCCTGGCCGAGGCGGGCGCCGAACTGGTTATTACCTCTCGAAGCGAATCCGACATTCTCGCAGCCGCGGCCGAGATAGCCGAAGCCACGGGAAGGACGGTCTGCCCATTCGCAGCTGACGTGACTGATGGGCCTGGCGTGGAGGGCCTGGTGGCAGCGGCCATGGAGCGGTTCGGGCGAATTGACATCCTGGTCAACAACGCTGGGATCAACATTCGCGAGCCCATTGAGAAGATCACCGACGAGCACTGGCTCCAGGTTCAGCAGGTGAACGTCACGGGGGTGTTTTACTGCTGCCGGGCGGTTGTGCCGCACATGGTCCGCTCCGGATTCGGGCGGATCATCAACATTGCTTCTGCGGTCGGCCTGGTCGGGCTTGGGGGCCGGGTGAGCTACACCGCCTCCAAGGGCGCCGTTGTGCAGATTACCCGGACGCTCGCAGCCGAACTTGCCAAGACGGGCGTTACGGTCAACGCCCTGTGCCCGGGTCCGTTTGCCACTCAGATCAACCGCCCACTGTTAGAAAACCCCGCCGCGGCCGATGAGGTGTTACGCCTCGTACCCATGGGCAGATTCGGCGAGATGCACGAAATCCGTGCCCCGGTGGTCTTCTTGGCCAGCCCCGCCGCCAGCTACGTCACCGGCTCAATGCTCAGCGTCGACGGCGGCTGGGTCGCGCAGTGAGTAGTTGGTTAAGCCGAGTTAACCCGGTTTATCCAGGGATGCTCTTAGGTGTCAGCTGCAGTTTTCTCGATCTTCCTTTCGAGGTTGCCATACGTGTTGCTTTCCCATTTAATGGGCAGCGACACCAAACGCATGGAGAAGGGTGTGTGACGTGAAAAGCCGGGACAAGAAATCTCTGCTCGACGAAGGGTACAAGATATTCAAGGTACAGAAGTATGAACCAGGACAAGATCCTGAATTGGACATTGCGGCTAAGCAAGACTTCCTATGTCAGTTCTTCTTCAAAGGCAGTTTCATAGAAAGTGACGCCGGTGGAGGATGTCTGAGCGGCTGGATTGACTTGGAAGGCGGGCACTTTGTTGTGTACCTCCCGCCGGAGGATTCCCAGGCTTTTACCAAGACCCAGAGACACTTTGGAGGTCGGGCCGTCGGCTTTAGCCCGTCCCAGAAAGTCGCCGAAAGCGAATTCCAGCGGTGGCTGGGATATCTGAACCATTATTACTACAACGCTACAAAGGCTCAAGAAAACTCAGGCGGCCCGCCGATAGCACCTTTCAGGAACACGATTCCTGAAAGGAGAAAGGGCATGGATGCGAACACGGTTTTGAGGATCAAGCCGACTTTGACACAGTACTTGCGCGAGTTTGACGGGTATTTCGGGCGGATCACTGCCCGGCAGCATTTGGACACATACGTTCAGGGGCAGCTGAGCGATCTGCGTCGCAAGAGCGTGGAGCCCATGGCCGACGCGGCGGGAATTCCTCCTCGCAACTTGCAGGAGTTCCTGGGCCTGTACCGCTGGGACGAATCGGCCATGCGGGACAAGCTCCAGCAGTTGGTCGCTGGCCGACACGCCCATGAGCACAGCGTGGGCATCCTGGACGAGACCGGTTTCGTCAAGAAAGGGGATCAAACGGCCTGCGTGCAGCGTCAGTATTGCGGAGTAGTCGGCAAGACCGAGAACTGCGTGGTCAGCGTCCATCTGGGTTACGCCACTCCAGACTTCCACACTCTGCTGGATGGCGAATTGTACCTGCCTGAAGAGACTTGGCACGAGGATCGCGATCGCTGTCGGGCGGCCGGGGTTCCGGAGCACGTGGTCTACCGTCCAAAGTGGCAGATCGGCCTGGAGGAGATCCGCCGGGCGCGAGCCAACGGCATCCGCTTGGCGTGGATGACCTTTGACGAAGGCTATGGCGGAAAACCCCCGTTTTTGCGGGCCTTGGACGAGATGGGCCAGAACTACGTCGGGGAAGTTCCTGCCAGCTTCACGGCCTGGACCAAGCCTCCCGCGGTGCTCTATCGCGAGGGAGGCAACGACCGGCTGGGCCGGCCACGGAAGTTCCCGCGGCTGAAGGTCAAGAACAACCCGCCGGTGGAGGTGCGGCATATCGCCTCGTACTCCCCGCTCTTCCGGCGGGAGGATTGGCAGACTTACCACGTCAAGGACGGGCACAAAGGGCCGATGGTCTGGAAGGCCAAGCGCATCCACGTGCGGCTGCAAGATGAAAACGGCCTGCCCACACGGCCGCATCACCTTCTGGTGGCCTACAACGTGCTGGAGCTGAAGAAGTTCAAGTACTTCATCAGCAATGCCCCGGAGAAAACGCCCATCGAGACGTTGCTGCTGGTGGCCTTCAGTCGCTGGAAGATCGAGCGGTTGTTCGAGGATGGCAAGGGGGAACTGGGGATGGACCACTTCGAGGTCCGCAAGTTCCAATCCATCCGACGCCACCTGATCCTCAGTTGTGTCAGTTATCTTTTCCTGGCCGAGTTCTACCAACAGCATCGGGGGGAAAAACCCGCACCTGACGGTGGCACAGATTCGCACCGCGACCAGCCACCTGGTGCTGATCTGGATTCGTGGCGGCCGTTGTTCCCGCACGTGCGCCGAGTGGATCGGCCGACAAGGGTGTTCGCACCCAACAACGCAATGTCAAGAGCGACCGCAGCCATCGCAAAGCAACCCTGCGTCGTTTGCGCGAAATCGGGTTGTAT
>JABMQG010000333.1 GCA_013203365.1 Planctomycetota bacterium
CGGTGTTCGGAATCATCAAGCACGTGATGGGATTCCGGCAGTTCCTGCTTCGGGGCCTTGCGAAGGTCAGCGGGGAATGGGAACTGGTGCGCCTGGCGTACAACGTCAAGCGGCTGTGGGTCCTGAAGACTGCGTAAAATCCCGACAAGACCGTTCTGCGCTGGCCGAAAACGGACCTGCTCGGTCGATTCGCCCGGAGTCGACCTGAGATCGAGGGACTAACCGGCAGACGTGCCGCCGTCGTCAACTTCCCGCAACGAATCCGGGCCGTTGAGCACGCGTCAACCGAATGCTGAAGTCCGACAGACTCCTAGCAATTGTCTTTGCTTCTTGCGGTATCCTTTGTTCCACCTGTGGTGAAGCCGCCGTCCATCATGAACAGGCTACCGTTGACATAAGAAGCGGCCTCCGACGCCAGGAACACCGCCGCCGGTCCGAGCTCGGCCGGCTCTCCGATCCGTCCGGCCGGTATGCGGGCCTTTATCATGGACATCCACTCTTCATTCTGCCAGAGCACCTTCGTCTGTTCGGTCCTGAACCACCCTGGGGCAAGCACGTTTACGGTGATGCCGTCCGAGCCCCATTCGGCGGCAAGGCTCTTGGTCAACTGCAGGATGCCGCCTCGGCTCGCGCAGTACGGGCCGATGTTGGGATAGGCCATGATGTTTGTTGCCGAGCCTATATTTATTATCCGCCCCCAGTGCTGCTTTATCATGTACGGTGCCACGGCTTGAGAGCAGAAAAAGACCCCCTTGAGGTTGGTATCCAACACCGCATCCCATTCTTCCCAGGACAGTTCGACTGCGGCCTTTCGGATGTTTATACCCGCGTTGTTCACAAGGATGTCGATATGGCCGAACCTGTCGATCACCTGCTCGGCCATCGACAGGATGCTCTGGTGGTTGCGAACGTCCAGTTCCAGGCCAAGCACCTGGCCGCCGATCTTTTCGATTTCTTCCCTGGCCTCTGTCAGGCCCGATTGCGTTCGACCGGTGACTACGACGGCGGCCCCAGCTGCGGCCAGGGCATTGGCCATTGATCGGCCAAGGCCGCGACTGCTGCCGGTGACGACAGCGACTTTCCCTGTCAGATCGATTGTATAGCTCACACCCGTCCCCTTGGCATTATGACCGCTTTGATGTCATTACCCTCGGCCTTTAACACACGCTGAAATGCCTCGACGGCATCGTCGAGGCCGAAGACCTTGACCCAGTCGCCGCCGACGGCCCGGCCGTCGGCCAGCAGGCCTATGGCTGATTCAAATTCGTGGCCCCTGAAGGCATAACTACCGAACACCTTCTTTTCCGGCAGGACAACGTCGTACGAGCTTAGATTGACTTGGTTATCATGAAGTCCGATCCATACACAGCAGCCCCCGGGGCGCAGTACGCTGAGCGACTGGCACCTGCTCTGCGCCGCACCGACCGCGTCTATGGCCATATCAACCCCATCGGCACCGGAGAACTCCCGGCACGCGTTTACCAAGTCTGTGGTCATTGGATTGACGGTGGCTTCAGCGCCGAGCTTGCGTGCTTCCTCGAGTCGAGATTCATTTAGGTCGGCGACCAATACGCGGGCGTTTCGCAATGCGACGGCCGCCTGCAGACTCATCAGACCTATAGTTCCCGCACCGATAATGGCTGCAACGGGTTTTTTTTCGCCTTGCGGCATCAGGTTGACGACGTGTACCCCATTGGCCAACGGCTCGGCCAGGGCTGCCAGTACGGGGTCCAGCGACTCGGGTATTGGGTAAATGTGGTCGGTTGGTGCGGCGACGAACTCGGCCATGGCGCCCGGGCGGTTCATTCCAAAGACCTGCCGGCTTGTGCAAAGGTGCTTGTCGCCGCGCGAGCATGGAAGGCATTTGCCACACGAGATAACAGAATTGACGGCAACCTTTTGGCCGACCTGTAAGGCCGTATTCGAACCGTTGATAGAGTGGATGACGCCGCAGAACTCATGGCCGAGGATCAACGGCGGTGTTCGTCTGGGACTGCGGGTGCGGAATGCCTCCAGCTCGGAGCCACAAATGCCGCAGGCTTCCACACGTATGATCGCTTCGTTTTCCCGCCCTGCCGGAACGTCGACGTTCTTTACTTCTACAGTGGACCAGTCTGAATAGACAAATGCCTTCATAATTGTGTCTTGCGGCCTTTTTTTACAAAAGCGTAACGGTTGGCCACACAATGCGTTACGAGCAATCGATAAAGACATCTCTTGCGACCCACCTTGCCATCGCAATGTACTTGGCGGTCATAAGTGGGTCAATTGAAAAACAAGCCGTTGCGTGTCGAGCTGTCGCCCGCGTTGGGGATGTTGATCTTACGTCCCTATTTTAACACCTTATCGAAGATCGACTTGATGGGTTTCTTGTCGGCGTCCTTCTTGGTGCCCATGATTTCGCCAATTAGGTCGCTCTTGCCCGTCCGGCCCTCTGCCAGGTGGGTCAGAAACGCCTTGAGTGCCTCCTCGTCCGGCCGGGCGGATAGCTGCATCTTCTCAGGTAGTAGTGACGGATGGCTGGACAGGTCGCTTCCCTCGATCGTGAAGGTGGGCAAATCCGGGCGAATCTCAACTTGGCTGACCTGGGCGCGACGGATAACCCACGTGGGGTGTTTGGCCAGGTAGTCCTTGGCCGAGCACTTGAGATAGCCGAGCGTCTTTGCTCGCCTGGCCATATCGTCCTTATCGGGCATGGCTGAGCCGATCTTGGGTTCGTCGGACTTGAGAAATTCCCGCAGCTTTCGCAGCCGATCGTTGAATCGCTTTATCTGCTCGTAGTATTCGGCACCCTTGCCCAGCTTTTCCTTGAGGTCGCCCCAAATAGGTGGGGCCTTGGTTTCCGGCTGTTGGCCCTGGCGGTAGACTTCGCCCGGTCGTTCGCGCTCGATATCAGTTCTCATGGCCTTGCATTCCACCAGGTCCACCACAAATCGCCGGGCGAGCATATCGCTTATACTGACGTCCGCGACGATTCGCCCGGCCTGGAGCAGGTTATGCGTCGGGCGGGAGGCATCGGTGACCTGCAGGCCATCCAACACCAGCTGCCCACTGCCCAGCGACAGTCTGGCGCCTTCGAGGTCCACTTCCGCCCCGTTGACCGCGGCGATGTATCTTGTCAGGCCGACCTTGACGAGCCTGTCTAGAAAGAACGCCTGGAGGACCACCAGCAAGCCGATGACGATCAGCGCCGCAATGAGCCGACCCTTACGAATAAGCGAGGGTTTATTCTCCGCAATTTCGGCGAGCGTTTTCTTCTGCTTGCCGAAGGCGATCCTCATCAGGACCCTTACTGCCTTGTTCCGGGCGATCTTCTGGAGTTTATCGCTGGATCCCGTTGTCGCGGCGATTGCGGCTTGAGTTTTCACGAGTAATTTCGCGGCGGACCACGCAAGGGCCCCGCCGACGACGGCGATTATGGGTAGCGCCGCGAGAAGGCAATAGACGTGCAGGTCCAGCAGCGCCAGGATGGGCGTATTGGAGATACGGCGGATAATGTCGGCCAGACCGAGCTGGTGAATCATCGCGTAGCCTATCCGGAACGTCACCGGCGCCAATGCGAGGCAAATCGCCTTGCCAAGCACGAATGACAA
>JABMQG010000334.1 GCA_013203365.1 Planctomycetota bacterium
GGGCATATACATTCCAGGATCGTTTATATGGTGTCCGCCTTGACGATAAGTATTTGCTTCGATGAACACAGGGCCTTTTCCGCGTCGGCATTGTACAACGGCGTCCAGCGTCCTCTCATAAACCGCCAGAACATCATTTCCATCCACAGATGAAGCAGTTACAAGGTACCCCTCGGCGCGTTTGTAGATGTCCGAGGTCCGGCTGGTATGTTCTATGGGAGTGGAAACGGCATAATGATTGTTCTCTGCCACAAAGATGACGGGAAGGTCCCATATGGCTGCAAGATTCAGGGATTCGGCAAAGACGCCGTTGTTCGAAGCGCCGTCAGAAAAGAAAATTACTGCCACCTGCTCGCTTCCCCGCACCTTTATGCCCAGCGCGGCGCCCACGCCTATCGGCAAGCCCCCTCCGACAATGCCGTTTGCGCCAAGGTTACCCGTTGTGGCATCGGCGATATGCATTGAGCCGCCGCGCCCTTTGCAGTAGCCGTCCGGCTTGCCGCAAACCTCGGCCATCATGTAGCGGATGTCCGCGCCTTTGGCAATACAGTGCCCGTGGCCCCTGTGAGTGCTTACAATATAGTCATCTTTGCGGAGTGCCGCGCAGACCCCTGTGGCAATAGCTTCCTCTCCTGAATACGGGTGCAAATAGCCGCGAATGAGTCCCCGGCGATACAGAGCCTTACACTGATTCTCAAACGCCCGTATTCGGTAGATGGTCCCATATAAGGCTTTCAGAAATTCCTTTGGATACATGGCAGTTATTCTTGGCTGTAACCAATCCTTCATTAATAAACTTGAACCTGGGAGCTAGGTCGCCCTTATCACGAACTGATATTGGTCGCCCCTATACAGGGAGTCTTCCATATCAAGAATCAATTCCTTCCCGCACAGGGTAATACCCTCCACTCGAAAGGCCGGAATAGTTTCCTTGAGGTCGAAGAATTCCGGCAAACCTGGCCCGAGCTTCACGACACTCAATTTCTGCTCAATCTCTGTGAGTTGCAATCCGTAGTCGTTTGCATAGAGGCCATACAGAGAACCTTCCAGATTCTTCCGGTCGATTTCGGGGCAAAACGTCATTGATATGTATCGCACCTCAAGCATCATCGGCAGGTCGTCAGCGAACCGCAGCCGGTGAATCTTTAGAAGGGGCCCCTTCAATGTGTACCTCCGGCCTAGGATGTCACAAGACTGGTCCATTTGAAGAATCCTGCTGTCAAGAACCTTGGTCGAGGGCCTACGACCTGCATGAAGCATGTTTCTAGTGAAACTAAGGATCTTGTTTGCGGGGCGATCCACTTTGTTGTCGCGAACGAAGGTTCCCTTGCCCTTTATCTTCGTAGCCCATCCCGTGCGTTCGATCTCCTGGAGCGCCTTTCTTGCAGTAGTATTGCTGACTCCATATTGGTGGATAATCTCGTTTTCCGACAATATTCTGCCCCCCAGAGCAAGCTTGCCCTGTTGGATTTCTCGAATGATGCCGGTGGCAATCTGGTAGTATTTTGGAATTACTTGATTTATATCGGCCATAGGACCTCTCCGATCATCCTAACGCACTAAGGTATAAAATAGCAGGGCAGGAAAAATTGTCAAGAAGAATTAAGCCGAGTGTAATTGAAAAAGGCTGTACTAGGATATGTTATCATAACTATCTGGCATAAATAATATTATAGCAGCAAGGTCAAGATGTCCAATTCATGAGTCCATTCTGATGTTACGCTATAAATGCTTTGAGCGTTAGGTGTTTGAGTTTTTATTGTTTGGAAACTCAAAAGCGAGGTAAGATGCCGAAGAAATGGCCTATGTGGTGTCTGAAAATAATGTCCCATTTGATTCTGTGGGACTTAAGTGTTACCGAAAAAAACCTGTCCACCGGTCGGTTCCATATTGACAACAGCTTGTAGGTTCAAGGGTTATCTTCAACTCTTGGAAGTTTTTTCCAGTAGCACTTACGTTGCTTGCACAGATCAATGCCGCCAACTACTCGATGGGCAACCGTATCTCTGTACCGTCCTCCGCGACAGCCTGGCCGCGACCCGCGATGTGACACAGTCCGGCCTTCGTCACCACGAACGCGAGGGCTTCGCCCTCGTCGGCTTTGACGGTGTATCCCGGAACGAAACCGGATACGCGGCCTGTGAACCGGTAGATTGAGCCCGGGGCGGCCGGGAGCACAGACAGCATCGCGCCCATCAGCCCTTCCTCGCCCCATCCCATGTACAGCTTCTCGTTCGGCAGAACCGTCTGCAGGAGAAACCCACCGTCGGGGCGTTCGGAGATCGTCAGCGCGCCCAGCAGGGCCCGCTTCTTCGGCACGGTTCTCGTCATGTGATTGCCCGTACCGGCCATGTGGCTCTTCGAAAGCAATCGGGGGCCGGACGTGGGTTTGGGATCCAGACATTCGAACCCCGGAGCAATGAAGGTGGCCTGCCCGTTCGTCAAGATCGCCGCCTGCGCCAGCAGCCAGAGCACGGACTGCTGCTCCTCGGCCTCGTGCGAAGCGAGCGACGCCCCGTTGGCGACCTTCAGCGCGATGCCTCCCAGGTGTTCGGCCGAGTTGGCCTCGAAGGGCGGAGCGGACGTCGGATTGTCCGTGACGAGACCGCCAATGGAGACATGGGTTGCCCCATCGGTACCCTTGCCTGAACTCATGTAGCCAGTGCCAAGCACGTTGGGCTGCTCTTCGGAGTCGGATGGCTCAGCCTTGGGCGTCGCCGCGATTACCTGCTGGACGACGCGGTCGATGGACATTTCTCGGATGCGATTCAGCGCCACGTCCGCATGCGGGCCGGCCGGGTTCGCCTTGCGGTAGTCACAGTAGGCCTCGAGAGTGCCCTTGTCCTGGGCGATCGCCCAGGCCGGATCGCTAGCAGTCTTGCTTTGCCCCCTCTCGCTGTCGCCGCCACCATCGTCGGAGCAGCCCAACGGCATGCCGGCGAACAGACAAAGCAGTACCGCCAAGGCCGCAGTCAAACGCGTGGCCGCGTACGCAAGCCCAGGGGCGTCGTCCGTATGTCTCGTGATTTGCATTGCATCTCCCAGGTTCTTGGTCGTACATCACTGCCCAATGGAGCACGGATAGGAAACTTGATTCCCCACGGGCGGGCCGGGGGGAAGGGCTAGGAAGAGGGGGCGCTCGGCGATTGCTTGATCCGCCGCGTCCGCCTTGTTCATCACCTGTAGCATGGTTTTGGCCCATCTCGCAGATTAACCGTGGCCCGGAGACCGTCCCCGAACCGGTTAGAGATAGTAGAACACCGGATCCCGGCTCGGTCAAACGGAATTCAGCGACGTAGTGGCTGATTCAGGCATCCCAAGGCAGCTTGAGTTGCTCGCACGCCTCGCGCCGGGCGTGTTCGAGGAAGTCGGGGTCTACTTCGTAGGTGCCGCTGGCGACGGCTTGGAGCATCGAGGAGCGGGCCCAGGATGGGACGGATGGCCGGACTGGGCCGCGCGGCGGCTGTTCCGAGACACCGAAAGTGCTTTGGCATCGGTGACACCGACGGCATCGCCTCCCGCCGAGCCTCGCTTTCATGGCCCCGAAGCAGTGCCATTGCAGTGCCAAGCGAGGGCAAGCCGCGCTCATGTCGCGCTCACGTGAGCGTTTTTTTTGCACTGCAAACGTCACGGGACGGGGTTGTCACCTGTGGTCCATTTGCGGCTATAGAGCTTTTTCGTGAGGGTAATCCACACCGGCGACGGCCTGGACATCGCCGAATCGCTTGGCCAGTCCACGGACCTCAATGATTGCCTCGGGCATGTGGGGCTGCTTCTCCCTTCTGTGTCTCAGCTGTGACCCACGTACGCTAGCCGGGCCGCTAGTCAGCAGCCCGGCCAAGGCCTTCATGTGATCTACCTCAGTCCCATCGCCTTAGCGACGCCTTCACCGTAGGCCGGATCGGCCTTGGCGAAGTGGGCGACCATCTTCTCCTGGAGGTCCTTGGGCACCTTGCCCAAGCTGCCGGCGATGTTCTTGACCAGTCGCTGCTGTTCATCGGGAGGCATCAGCCTGTAGAGATTGCCCGGCTGGATGTAGTCGTCGTCCACGCCTCGCTTCTGCTCGTAGCGGTCGGCATCACCCGAGATCTTGAGCGGAGGCTCGGCGTATGCGGGATCGGCCACCGGGCCACCCATGCTGTTGGGCTCGTAGTTCGGGTCCGGGCCTCCGTTGTCATCGAACCGCATCGCGCCATCGCGCTGATAGGTGTTCTGCACCTTCGTTGCATGCGGGCAGTTGATCGGCAGTCGCTCGTAGTTGACGCCCAGGCGGTAGCGGTGTGCATCCGCATAGGAGAAGATCCGCGCCTGGAGCATCTTGCACGGCGAGAAGGAGATTCCCGGCACGACGTTGGCCGGGGAGAACGCAGCCTGCTCGACCTCCGCGAAGTAGTTGCCCGGGTTGCGGTTCAGTTCGAGCACGCCCACCTCGATCAGGGGGTAGTCCGCATGGGGCCATACCTTCGTCAGGTCGAACGGGTTCCACCGGTAGTCCTCGGCCTCCAGCTCGGGCATGATCTGGACGCTGAAGGTCCACTTGGGATAATCGCCTCGCTCGATGGCCTCGAACAACTGAACGGTGTGGTAGTCGGGGTTTTCGGCAGCCAAGCGGTTCGCTTCTTCCACCGGCATGCACTGGATGCCCTGTTGGGTCTTGAAGTGGAACTTGACCCAAAACCGTTCATTCTTGGCGTTGATGAAGCTGTACGTGTGACTGCCGTACCCGTTCATGTACGGGATGCCCCGGGGAATGCCACGGTCGGAGAACAGGATCGTGACCTGGTGCAGCGACTCCGGCACCTGCGACCAGAAGTCCCACTGCGCGAAGTCACGCTTGGCGTTTGTCTGAGGGTCGCGCTTCTGGGTGTGGATGAAATCCGGGAACTTGATCGCGTCCCGGATGAAGAAGGTCGGCGTGTTGTTGCCGACCATGTCCCAGTTGCCTTCCTCGGTGTAGAACTTCAGCGAGAAACCACGGACGTCCCGCACGGTGTCGGCTGAGCCCTTCTCCCCGGCCACGGTCGAGAACCGCCCGAACATCTCGGTCTGCTTGCCGATCTCGGAGAACAGCTTGGCCTTCGTGTACTTCCTGATGTCCTGGGTCACCGTGAGGGTGCCGTGGGCACCGGAGGCTTTCGCGTGGACCACCCGCTCGGGAATGCGCTCCCGGTTGAAGTGGGCCAGCTTCTCCAGCAGGTAGTGATCCTGCATCAGCGTAGGACCGCGTTCTCCGGCTGTCAGGGAGGTCTGGTTGTCGGGGACGGGGATCCCGGCCGCCGTGGTCAGTGTCTTCTTATTCTTGTCCTTGCTCATCGGTCTTGTCCTTTCTTTGCCAATGTTCTGGGGATAGCCCGGATTGCCGACGCCCACATACTCGGCTTGCGAC
>JABMQG010000335.1 GCA_013203365.1 Planctomycetota bacterium
ACGCGGCCCAGTGGCGGGCCGAGCACGAACCATCGGACACTTAAGCCCTTCCGTATCCCCCAGACAGAGCCTGCCTCTCCTTCCTGGTCGGCCCTCGCCCAGCCTGCAGGAATGTGTTGAGTCGTTACACTGCTGTTGGCAACATCGCCCCTGCGATTGGCCCTTCGCAGTCGGTTCATCATTTCCCTGGCAGGCCCACCGAATAGTTCGGCGATTCGTGGGTGATGGTTATATCGTGCGGGTGGTTTTCGGTCAGCGAGGCGTTTGTGATTCGTATGAATCGGCTTTGGGTGCGGAGTTGTTCGATGGTGCCGGTGCCGCAGTGGTCCATACCGCTGCGTATACCGCCGAGCAGTTGGTAGACAAACTCGGCCAGCATGCCGCGGTAGGGCACCCGGCCTTGTACGCCCTCAGGTACGAGCCTCTTTCGGCCGCCGATGTTGGACTGGTTGTACCTATCTGCCGACCCCGTGAGCATGGCGTCCATCGAGCCCATTCCTCGGTAGGCCTTGAACTGGCGACCCTGGTAGATGACCAGCTCTCCGGGCGACTCATCGAGCCCGGCGAAAAGGTTTCCTATCATCACGCACGCCGCCCCCGCGGCGAGCGCCTTGGTTATATCGCCGCTGTGGCGAATGCCTCCGTCAGCAATTATCGGCACGCCGTGTGAGTCGGCGACCTTGGCACATTCGTAGATGGCGGTGATCTGTGGCACGCCGACGCCGCATACTACCCTGGTGGTGCAAATGGATCCCGGCCCGATGCCGACCCTCAGTCCGTCGGCGCCGGCTTCGATGAGGTCGGCGGCGGCGGCTGCGGTGGCGATGTTGCCAGCGATCACGTCGATATCGTGCTGGGCCTTTATCTGCCGAATGGTCTCCAGGACGATTTCCTTATGACCATGCGATGTGTCGATGACTATCACGTCGACGTCGCGATCGATGAGCTTATCCACCCGCTCGTATTCCAGCACACCCACCGCGGCCCCCACGCGAAGACGGCCGCGTGCGTCTTTGCAGCTGCGGGGGAACTGCCGAAGTTTTTCGATATCCCGCATGGTAATCATGCCGACCAGGCGGCCATTGGGGTCGACCAGCAGGAGTTTTTCCACCTTGGCTCGATTGAGAATTTTCTCGGCTGCGTCGAGTGAGGTCTCCGGCGGAGCGGTGATAAGGTTGGTTCGCGTCATGACCTCGTCGATACGACAATCGCTGGAGAGGAATTTCATATCGCGGCGAGTGAGGATGCCGGCGACCTTTCCGTCTTCACCAACGATCGGGAACCCGCTGACCTTGTGGTCGCTCATAAGGTTTCTGGCGGTGGCGGTGGACTCGTCCGGCCGAAGGGTTATGGGATCGACTATGATGCCGTTTTCGCTGCGTTTGACCTTTTCGACCTCCAGTGCCTGTGCCTTTGGCGACAGGCTGCGGTGTACGATGCCTATGCCGCCTTCCTGAGCCAAGGCGATTGCGAGTGAGGCCTCGGTGACCGTGTCCATAGGGGCCGAGACCAGTGGGATGTTCAGCGCGACGCGGCGGGTCAGCCGAGTGGCCATGTCTACTTCCGCTGGTTCCACACCGCTGCGGGCAGGCAGGAGCAGGACATCGTCGAACGTGATTCCTTCACCGATGATCTTCTCTTTCATGTGGCCAACCTTTCTTCTCTGCGGTGACTTTTTCTCGCCTGTAGAGGTAGACTATTGACAGCAGGGGCTGCTTTCAACGAAAAACGCTTTGTGAAGTCCCGTCTTTGGGCGTCTTCGGAGCGTGTATGAGCGTCTGGGTTAAGATGCAGGCCGACTTGGCGATGCTGGAGCGGCGCGGGCTGCGCCGACATGGGTTCATCGTGGAATCGCCAATCGAGCCTCGGGTAACGGTGGCAGGGGTTCGGATGGTTTGCCTGTGCAGCAACAATTACCTGAATCTGGCCAATCATCCTGAAGTGCGGTCCGCGGCGGCGAAGGCGATCGCCCAGTGGGGCGTTGGTGTCGGCGCCAGCCGTCTTATCAGCGGCACGACGAGTCTGCATATACAGTTGCAGGACGCCCTGGCGGCCTTGCGAGGCACCGAGGCGGCGCTGGTGACCAGCACGGGCTACGCGGCTAATGCCTGCGCGATGTCTACCTTGGCCGCCGCCGGCGACCTAATCATGGCCGACAAGCTCAGCCATGCCAGCGTCATCGACGCCGCCCGCGGCACGGGCGCCGTATTGCGTACGTACCACCATAATGACATGGACCGGCTGCGGGCGCTCTTGACCCGGCTGCGACCGAACCATAAGCGATGCGTACTGGTCACCGACGGGCTATTCAGCATGGATGGCGACGTGGCGCCGCTGATTGAACTGGTGGAGATCAGGAAGCAGTTCGACGCCGTGCTGGTCGTGGACGACTCCCATGCTTTCGGCGTTCTCGGCGAGGGTGGTCGAGGGTCTGCCGAGGCTGCCGGCGTTGCCGACGAGGTCGACGTTACCATCGGCACCCTGAGCAAGGCCCTTGGCGCGATGGGAGGTTTCATCGCGGGCAGGCGGGTGCTGATTGACATGATCTGGAATACGGCCCGGCCTTTCATTTACACGACGGCGCTTCCGCCGGTGATGTGCGCGGCGGCTTTGGCGGCGATGGAAATCGTGCGGCGTGAACCGCAGCGTCGCCAAAACTGCCTGCGGAATGCCGACCGGCTTCGTCAGGCCCTCATCCAGGCCGGCGCCCACATCGGCGGCAGCACGACGCAGATCATTCCCATAATCCTTGGGACGGCCCAGCGTGCGTTGGAGATGTCCCAGCGGTGTTTCAAGGCCGGTTTCCTTGCCCCGGCCATTAGGCCGCCGACCGTAGCGCCCAACACGGCCCGCCTTCGCGTCAGCGTAATGGCCGAGCACGAGTGGAACGACCTGAAGCGATTCGTCGACCTGGTGGCAGCGGCCAAGGCATGAGCCCCAAGGTTTGCTCCGTGGGGCCCGTCAGGCGGTAGCCTGGGCGATATCAGCAGTCAACGGCCTCTTCGCAGACCCCGAGCACCTCATCATCGTTGCGGGAGGCGACATAGAGGCCCGGGCCGACCAGCAGGAAGTCTTTGTCCCATTGGCCGGCGAACAGGCGCTCCAGCAGCGACCAGTCGCCCTTAAGTCGCTCGAACTGCCAGCCCCTCTGTTCGGCCCAAAGGCGTGAGGCGTTCAAGAACGGCCGTTCGTCGGTGGCGTCCATCTCGATGTAGCAGATCTTGGAGTAGTTCTGCAGGCCGTCGCCCAATGTTTGGCGAATGAACTCGGCGTTGTCCCGGCCGTACTTGGCCACCATCTGCTCGTAGGTGTCGCCCAGACCCAGTTGGGCCATGACGCCCTGTGCGCCCGGGACGGTCGAGTCGTTGCGCTCCAGCCAGCCGGTGGTGTGGAAATAGGTTCCCGGGTTGGCGTAGAAGTATTGTTGGTACGCATGCCGGCTGCCGAAAAAGAAGGTGATGCAGTCGTGTGCCTTGGGTATCACTAGAGGCACCGATGGTGCCTTCAGGCCGACGACGCCGTCGTTGCAGCGTGCGTAGCCCAGCAGTATAGCCTTGTAGTCGGCCTCGGCGGCCGCGGAGTCAACCGCCTGCTGAAGCCTCGATCGCATCTCGCCGGTAGGCAGGTCGTGCAGGCCCTTGCGAAGGAACTGGACATCGACTCGAAACGGGCTGGTCGCGGCAAGCCTGCACGCCTCGCGATAAGCGATTTCGCAGCCGATGAACTTCAACTTGTCGCCGTTTCCCAGCTCCATGACCGTCATAGTATACCGTCAAACGGGTAGTTGTCTCGTAATCCGACCCTACACGGCGGCGGAAAAAAATAAAAAACAAAAAAAAGAGGCGACGCCTAGGCAGGGGGAGACCTAAACGTCGCCTTGTTTACTGGACAATTGCGTAGGCGGGGTGACCTACGGGGTTGGAAGTCCAGTAGGAACATGCTCCACTCAATTATACGTTGGCAAAGGCAGACAGTTCTTGTCTGTTGGTAGCTGTTGATAGCTCTCATTTGGCGTGCCGCAGGGCCGTCGCCCGACAATCATGCATGCTAACTATTGTATGGTAAAGCAACTGGCGAATCAGGCGATGCCCATGGCCAAGGCCGGCGAGCGGCGCAGCGGCTGAGCACATTCATAGAAGCGGTTGCGTGGTACTTGTTGCCTTATAAGCATTCGATGCGTGACAAAACATCGCGCGGCGCGCATGATGACGGCCGTGGATACGTCAAATCCAGACGTTGCCGCTATCGACGGGGCTCCAGACGGCGTTTCGTTGCGTCGCTGGGCGGTCATGTTCGTGCTGTATCTGGCAGTATTGGCGGTACCTGCGTGGTGGATGCTGGGTCGGCTGGGTCGGCCGTGGACGGAGCTTCTCACCGCCCCTGGCATCTGTGCCCCGATGTGGCAACAGTCGCTAAGACTTTTGATTTTCATGCTTTACTTGTCCATTTGTTGCACTTTTTTGCCCTTGCCGACCGGCTGGCTTGTTGCGGCAATCGCTACGCGGGCCATTGCGTTGACGCCTCAGTGGTGGACGACTGTGGCCCTGGTGGCCACGGCCGGCGCTGTGGCCAGCACGATGGCCAACCTGAACGACTATCACCTGTTTACCTGGATGATGCGTCATCGCCGCCTGGCCGCGGTGCGCCAGACTCGGCGGGTTCGGGCGGTCAGGCAATGGTTTTCGCGTAAACCATTCGCGTTGCTGGTGGTGTTCAGCTTCGTGCCAATCCCCATCGACGTCGTCCGAATGCTAGCCGCCACAAACAGATACGATCGCGGGGCCTTTGCGGGGGCCAATT
The DNA here is from genome assembly GCA_013203365.1 of Planctomycetota bacterium. Classification (GTDB taxonomy): domain Bacteria; phylum Planctomycetota; class Phycisphaerae; order SM23-33; family FEN-1343; genus JABMQG01. The sequence continues at coordinate 4,801 of JABMQG010000335.1, forward strand.
TCATCGGAAGGTTTTTTCGATACGGGATACTGGCCGGCCTGGCCTTTGCCACTGATGTCAGCCCGGGGCAGGCTGCCGTCATCTTACTGGCCGCCGCCGCGGTGTTGGGTGCGATTAGGCTGACACCGGTGGTGGTGCGAAAACTCGCGGGTAAGCCGACACGGTAAGGCATTGAAAACAGCAGATAAGCGGCTATCGTCCAGCTTGGAGAGGGTTCTTATACCCCAGCGATTTGCCGAACTGTCGGCAGCTTGACGATCGGCCGAGGCACGGGGCGGGCGAGGTTGCTTTCGGTAACAAACAAGGCTTTGTAAAATAAGGAGCTATATGAAAATGAGAGGCGCAACATGGACGATGATAGCCCTCCTGGCCGCCGCGATCGCGGCCGACTTTGCACATGCCCAAACGACACGGGCGGCTTGTGAGGAACAGCCGACCACCACGGCGGCGGTGACGACGGCCTCGGCCGACCCGGCTGTAATGAAGCTGCTGGGGCAGATGGAAGCAGCCGGTGAGAAGTTCCGCACGCTGACCGCGGACGTCGAGTACGTGGAGATCGAGGTCCTCTTCGACGACAAGACTACCTACGCGGGTGGGGTCTACTACCAGGCCGACCCCTCGGGCAAGCACCCGGCGAGGTTTCGCATACATTTTGACAGCGTCCGTTACGGCCCGGGTAGGGTCAAGAGCGTCGAGGACCGCGACTACGTTTTTTTCACGGACGAGAAAGGCCAACAACTGATCTCGCGTAACGGGCGGACGAAACAGCAGATCACGTACATGGTCGCCCCGCCCACATCGAAGTCGGACCCGCTGAAGCTCGGGGAGGGGCCGTTCCCCATGCCGTTCGGGCAGAAGCGTGAAGATGTGCTTGGTCTTTACAACGTCACGACCCGCCCGGCCGAGCGATCCGACCCGAAGGGGACACGTTATCTCAAGCTCACACCGCGTGCAATCGGCGACGAGCCGGAAACGAAGGTTCGGCTGGTAGAGCTCTGGGTGAACAACGACGGCCTGCCCGTGCAGATTCGCACGGAGGATAGAGAAGGCGAGACGGTAACGACCGCAACTTTCACCGGCATCAAGAACCTAAAGAGCCTGCCCGACAGGACCTTCATCCTGCCCAACCCCGGCCGCGACTGGGAAGTGCGAATCGAACCGCTAAGGCAAAAGACCACGCAGGAATGAAGTTAGTTTTTTTATGACCACTTTGGCGGTTGGCCTGTTTATTGCCACGTTCATCGGCGTCTCGACACCGCCGGTCTCTTGGGTGCTGGAGTGGGCCTTTCGTTTGCCGTTTTGCAGGGGAGGGGGTATGGTAGTGCCGAGTTGGCGGTGAGGATGAAGGCCGAGTGGCTCGGGAGAAGCGGCATGGAAGTCTATGCGGACGGCGAGGCGGTAAGAGATCAGGCACTTGAGGGTAAGACCGTCGGGGGGCTGCTGGATTGGATTCGTCGGGGCGATGCGGATCGTTTTGTGGTGGCCGTTCGTATCGACGGGCGGGAAGTGGCCGACGGTGAGCTGGAAGCCGTCTTGGCGTTGCCGTTGGACGGGTGTGGGCGGCTTGACGTGGAGACGACCTCTGCCCGGATTCTGGCGGCAAGCGCGCTGGCCCAGGCGGCGGACGTTCTGGAGGAGGCGCGGGAGCATCACTCGGCTGTGGGCGAACTGCTGGCGAGCAGTAAGCAGGTCGAGGCGATGGATCGGCTGACGGCGTGCTTCGACGCATGGAACTCGGCGGAGCAGGCCCTTAGGCAGGCGTCTCGCGTCGCCGGGCTGAACCTGGACGCCGACGAGGGGCCATCTTCACCTGGTGTGCTGATCGAGAAGCTTCGGGGCTGCCTCAATGAGATTCAGCAGGGTCTAAAGATACGCGACTACGTCGCCGTCGCGGACCTGGTCGAATATGAAATGCTGCCGGTCATCGATGACTGGCAGGCTATGCTGGTGGGCTTTCAGCAGAAGCTGCTGGGGCAGGCGTAGCCGGCGTTCACGAGGGGCGCGGTCCCGAAGTCGCCGTCGGAAGCAGGCGGTCTCGGTGAGACTGCGATTCGACATCTCCCGAGAGGTTCTGCGTGAAGGTCGGCATACGCCGGTGTGGCGGTCGATGGGTTGGCGTGGGTGTTTCGAATGAAGCCACTTAAAGTCAGATCATCTCCGCCGGCGCCGATGGTGGCGGTGGCGCTTCTGCTGGCCGGCGGTATTATTGCAGGCCGTTGGGCGGCGTTGCCGTTGGGTGTTTGGGCCGTCGTGGGCCTGGCGGGTCTTGTCTGCGGGATTGCGACGCTCAGACGGCCGGGTCTTCACTCGCTGGCCGCGTCGGCATTGGCGACGGCGGTGGTGGCAGGCGGCGCTTGTCTTGGCGCGTTGGCGTATGGAGCGGTGCCCGCCGACCACATCGCGGCCTTTGTGCCGGCCGGTGCGGCCCCGCTGGCGACCGTTACGGGACGGATCGCTACCGTGCCGCAGTTGACGATAGCCGAGGTTGCCGAGGACGTCATTACGGCCTACGAAGCTGCGCCACAAACGCGGTTTGTCCTGGCGGCTGAGAGCGTTTCGACGCTCGGCGGCGCCGCGGCGTGCGAGGGGCTTATCGGCACATACATCAAAGGGTCGGCCTGGCGTTTGCGGGTGGGCCAGCGTGTCAGCATCGCCGGTCGGCTGCACCGCCCGGGCGGACCTGGCAACCCCGGCCAGTTCGACTCGCGGGTTCCGGCGCGTCAGACGGGCATGTTGATGCGGCTTTCAGCCGAGGCCGACGAGGCCGTGGAGGCACTCGGCGGCGAAGCATCCTGGTTAAAGGACCTGCTGTGGCGTTTTCGCGCAGGTGCCCGCCGACGATTGACTGCCGACACTGACTTTCGTGGCCGGCTGCTCTTGCAGGCGCTGTTGTTCGGGCGGCGGGACAGCAGGCTGGGCGGCATCAACCAGGCCATGGTCCGTGCGGGCGTGGCGCACTTATTAAGCATCAGCGGGTTGCACCTGGGTGTGCTGGTGGGTTTTGGGTATTTGATGCTGCGTGTTTGCCAGGTGGCGCCTCGTCGGTCGGCCTTTTTCGTGCTGGTTCTGCTGGGCCTGTACTTGCTGGTGGTCGAACCGCGGGCGCCCGTGCTGCGGGCGGGAATAATGGCTGGGGCTTTTTGCCTGGCTGGGATTCTCGGGCGGTGGGGCGGCTCGGCAAACCTGCTGGCGACGGCTGCGGTCATACTGTTGGCCGTCGACCCGATGGAATTGTTCCGTCCCGGTTTTCAACTGAGCTTCGGGATAGTCGCGGGCATCCTGGTTCTGTACAGGCCGGTGCGGGATTACCTGTTCGGGCGATGGATACGTCGGCGTGGGTTGATGGTTTTCCGAGGCGATCAACGGCTGAAGCGATGGGTGTGGCACAGGCTGTTCCGGATCGTCGTCCAGACCGGGAGCGTTTCGGTCTCGGCCTATCTGGCCAGTGTGCCGTTGGTGGCGTATCACTTTGGTCTGCTTACTCCGCTGGCGTCGATAGCTACGTTGCTGCTGTTTCCGCTGTTGGCGGCGACGCTGATCGTCGGATACCTTCAGGCGGCACTGGCGCCTGTGCTGGTCAACCTGGCCGGGGCGCTGGCGCCTCTGCTTGGGACACTTGCCGACTGGCTGACCGGGTTTTCTTTGGTACTGGGCAGGTACCGGTGGCTGAGCATCGACTTGCAGCCTGTACCGATCTGGGCGGCGGCGCTGACGGCGGCGACGATCGTGGCTGTGGCCTATCGTCGCCGGCTGGGCTTGAGTAGGGCGTGGGCCTGTGCCGTGGCGCTGGGCAGCGCCGTTGTGGTGGTTGGGGCGACTCAAATGCCGGCCGGGACCGGCGGGGAGGGGCAGTTGTGCGTGCTGGACGTCCGTCACGGCTCTTGCGTGGCGCTGCGAAGCCCGACCGGGCGTACGGTCCTGTTCGACGCCGGCAGTTCGAGCATACCCGACCCTGGCAGGCAGGTGCTCATTCCGTTCCTCGGCGACAGCCGATGGACCGGTCCGACGGCGGCGTTTATCACTCACGCCAACATCGACCACTACAACGCGCTGCCGGCATTGGCGGCTGCCTTGGGCAACTCGCTGCCGCAGGCGTTCGTCAACGATGCCTTCGTAGGCTGTGCCGATGGCGATCAGCGTGTTTCGGAGCTGTTGGGGCAACTGGCATCGACGGGCACGCGTGTTTCGCGGCTTCATCGCGGCCAGCGTGTTCAGATCGACGGACAGACCGAGGTGACGGTTCTTTGGCCCCCGCCGTCGGGGACAGGCTACGGGTCGCTCGACATCAATGAGTCGTCCCTGGTCTTGCGCGTTCGGTGCGGCGGCGTTTGCGTGCTGATTCCTGGCGACATCGAGGAGCTGCCTCAACGGCTGCTGCTGGAGCTGCCGCACGAGGAACTACGCGCGGACGTGCTGATTCTGCCTCACCACGGTTCCTACACGCCGGCCGTCGAGGAGTTCATATCAGCGGTTGACCCGAAGGTGCTGATCCGATCGAGCGGCCGTCGTCGAAGCGGCGCCGCCGAGAAGCTTCCAACCCTCCCCGTCAAGGATCGGCTTTTCACCACGGACGCGGACGGGTGCGTTACGGTGACTATGGGGCGGGGGGGATTCAAGGTCAGCGGCTATCGTGGGCGGCAGGAGGCCTGCACAGTCGGACGATTGAGTCGCGGCCTATAAAACTCTAATTATCCAATTTGAAGATACGCTTGAGCACGTCGCCGCAGGTCACATCAGCCATGGCCTCGTTGATCTGCTTATCGAGTTGATCGTAGTCGCGCACCGGCGGCGGGCCGGACAGCACCACGTCGGCCTTCGCGTCCGTCTTGACCAGGCCAAGCGATCCGTCGCCCGTGACCGTCACGATCCATCGGCCTTCGCCGAGCGAGCGGTAGACCGCGTTGCCGTAGCGGGCCGCCGGGTCGTTCCAGTCCACGTGCTCGAGCGTGTCGTCAATTACCAGGCCCTTGTTCGGGGGCGTGTGGGAATCGTACACACGGCGAATCCACAGCCGACCGTTCAGCAGCACATAGTCGCAGTAGATCTCCAGCGACGGGTCGAACGGCGTGTCGATCACGCGATCGACGCCGTCGATGGTGCGAATGGCCAGCGAGACTCGACCGTCTTTGACGATCAACTCGGTCACGGCGGTCTTGCGCACGGCCTGGTTGTACATCGACAGTAGCGACTCGTACTCACTGCTGAGCCCGGCCAGCCTGTCGCGGTAAACGTCCAGTTCCACCTTAGAAAAGGCCAAGCGATAGCCGACCCAGGCAATCACGCAGAGCAACACCGTGCCGATCGCCATTTCTATCCATTTAAGCATTGCCATACACCTTTGATCTATTAACATCTATCGACGTGTTCGATGCGATTTCGTCACCGAATCCGGCCTGCGGCGGCGCCACGCCACCGGTCTGTATCACGTCCCCGGAACACCCCTACAACAGGGTCATGTTGTTGCGGTGGACCACCTCGTCGTAGGGTTTTTCGCCGATGGCCTTTGCGATTTGGCCGGTTTTCAGGCCCTTGATGGCGTTTGTCTGCTGGGCGGAGTAGTTGGTCAGGCCGCGGGCGAGCTGGCGGTCGGCGCGATCGACGACGGCGATGGTGTCACCTTTTTGAAAGTTTCCTTCCACGCCCACCACGCCGCTCGGCAGCAGGCTGCTGCCTTTATCGAGCAGGGCCTTGGCGGCGCCGTCGTCGACGATTATCCGTCCGGCGATGCGTGATGCGTGGCCTATCCACCGACGGCGGGCGGTCATCTTGCCGGGCGAGGGTATGCACAGCGTGCCGAGTTTTTCCCCGCCCAACAACCTGGGCAGGATGCGGCCCACACGTGCGTTGGCGATGATGGCCACTTCTCCCGCGGAGGTAACCAGATGTGCAGCGGCCAGCTTTGCCGCTATCCCGCCGGAGCCCAGTCGGCTGGGTCCGGATTCTGGCAACCGGGCCGCGAAGGCCTCGGGATCGTCGATCACGTCCACCACCTTCCCGCCGACCAGAACACCGTCCACGTTGCTGAGCAGCACGAGCAGGTCGGCGCGGAGCATGTTGGTTACGTGGGCGGCGATGATGTCGTTGTCGCCGAAGCGAAGCTCGTCCACGGCCACCGAGTCGTTCTCGTTGAGGATGGGAACGGCGCGGAGTTCCTGCAAGGCGGCGATCGTATTGCGAATGTTGAGGTATTGGCTGCGGGTCTCGAAATCGGCCCTGGTGACGAGTATTTGCGCCACTGTTATACCGAATGAGTTGAACGCGTCGTAGAAGTGCCGCATCAATTGCCCTTGCCCGACGGCGGCGGTGGCCTGGAGCATGGGCAGCGTCTTTGGCCGGGCCGTCAGGTCGAGCTCGGCCATGCCCGCGCCGACCGCCCCGCTGGAGACTATGGTAACGCCCAGGCCGTTGCGGACCATTTCGGCTACTTGCGCTGCCAGCTCGCCCAGGAAGGCCACGTCAAGCCGGCCCTGCTTGTCGGTCAGCGCGCCTGTGCCGATCTTAACCACCAGCCGTCGTGCTCGGCTGACGACGTTTTGTCTGAACTGTGTGCTCGACACGCCTGCCCTCTCTTGCACTTGCCCTTGCTAAAAAGCCCGCAGCCGATTTTCCACGAATCGGCAGCGAAGCGGACCTTTGCCGGCCGGGTGGCCTTTGAAGGCCGGGTGGCCTTTGAAAAGCCTACGCTATTATCTTCGTTGCGATGTTGCCTGGGCGTTCGGCTGGTTTGCGTCCGAGCACACCGCAGATGATCTCAACGTTACGCCTGGTGGCGCCCTGCTGTGAGCGAACGAACTGCCGGGCCATTCGGCCAAGTTCAGCGGCGGCGGCGGGGTCGGCGAGCCATTGGGCCAGGACCTGCCCCAATTCCACCACGTCGGCGACCTGGCGGGCCACGCTCGCCTCGACCAGCCCCCGGGCCTGCGGGAAGTTGAACACGTGCGGGCCGAACGCCACAGGGATGCCCAGTGCGACGGCTTCTATCATGTCGCTGCCGCCCATCGGCACGAGCGATCGGCCAACGAAGGCCGCGGCTGCCAGGCTGTAGAACTTCCGCAAATCGCCCATCGTATCGCCCAGCACGACAGCCGATGCCGGCATTTGACCGGCCGTCCCGTCGGGGCATTGACTGCGGCGAACGACGCCGAAACCGCAGCGGGCGATGATATCGGCGACCTCGTCGAAACGCTCGGGCTTTCGGGGGATGATGGCCAGCCTGGTGCTCTTGTCAAAGGCGCCGCTGGCGGTCAAATTCGCGAACATCTCCAGGAGCAACTGCTCTTCGCCGGGGCCTGTGCCGCCAGCGACGATGAGCCGATCCGTCGGACCTAGACCGAGTGCCTTAGCCATCTCTTCTGCGCCGGCGGCGCCGTCGGCTGCCTCCGCGGTGTCGAACTTCATCGTGCCGGTAACGTGCACCTTTTCAGCAGCGGCGCCAAGGTCGATGAACCGGTCGGCGTACCGCTGATCTTGTACCGCCAGTGCGGTCAGGCCGTTGAAGAGGCGTTTGGTAAGGCACCTGAAGCGCTTATAACGGGGATATCCCCTGTTTTCGCTCATTCGCCCGTTGACGAGAACGACGGGCACCTTTCGCCTGCCGGCCAATGCGATCAGATTCGGCCAGATCTCCCCTTCCATCAGAACCACCATGTTCGGGCGAATGCGGTTCACCGCCCTGCGCATGGCCCATGAGAAATCAAGCGGGAAACGGAAGGCCACTCGCTTGGGCGAAAAGAGCTTCACCGCCTGGGCCATACCCGTGTCCGTGGTGGAGGAAATGACGATCTGGTGGTCGGGCAACTGGCCGGCGAGTTCGTCGACCAGCGTGCGAATGGCGTTGATTTCACCCAGACTGACCGCGTGGACCCAGATAACAGGCTGTGTGCCGTAATGGCACGGTGCCTTTCCCAGCCGTTGTCGCAGGTCGCGGCGGTATCGCCCGTGGCGGATCATTCGATAAAGCCAGATCGGGCTTATCGCCACCAGGGCCAACAGGTACACAAGGTCGATCAGTAATGCGGTCATGGAAAGTCAAGTATGCTTACAGTTGGCCGCAAAGTCAATTCAGCCTGGCCGGGTGTTCTGTAGAAAAGGATCAGGTGTTTTCGATGTCGATCGGTGGGTGCTCTTCAGGCTGCCCGTTCGCCTCGTCGCTGTTTCCGCGGAGCTGCTCGAGTTTATTCAGCGGGCGTTCAAGCGCGGTGGCCCTGGTGGTTATGAGGGTTTGGTACTGTTTGACGGCCCGATCCAACTGGTCGCCCAGCTTGTCCATTTCGCGTTTAAAGTTGGCCCATTGCCTGGTGAAGTCGCCTATTTGGACCAGTGCGTCGCCCACCTGGCGGGCGAGATTGGCCGCCTCGGCTGCCTGCCGCGCTATGGCCAGCACGGCCAGCAGGCTCAGCGGTCCAACGAACAACACCCTTCGCTGCATGGCCTCTGCGAGCAGTGTGTGGTCGAGTTCCTGGATGAAGGCGAAGACCTGCTCGTTGGGGATGAACATCAGCGCGAAGTCGGCCGTCCCCGTGGCCGGGTCGATGTATGCCTTGCTGGCGATGGAGCGCACCTGGCCGCGAACGTCGCCGACGAAGTCCTGCATCGCCTTTTCCCGCCGGCCGGGTGCGTCGGCGTCAAGGCACTTGAGGTAGTTGTCCAGCGGGAACTTCACGTCCATGTTCAGCGTCACGCCGTTTGGCAGGCGGAAGGTGAAGTCCGGCCGACGGCCGGTGTCGGCGATGGTCTGCTGCTTGGTGTAGTTCACCCCTTCTATCATGCCGGCCATTTGGAGTATGTCGTCGGCCATTCGCTCGCCCCACTGCCCGCGTTTCTGCGGGTGGGCCAGTGCGGCGCGAAGCTCGTCGGTGGTCTGCCGCAGTTGCGAGACCTGGGCGAGCGCCTCGGTGAGTCGTTGGCCTAGTTGCCCGTAGTCTTGTTTTCGGGTCGCTTCCAGTTTTCCCGTCAGTTCCCGGAGCATTTCCAACCGTTCGGTCACCTGCTGGATGGACTTGTCGATGAGCTGTTTTCGCGACTCCAACTCGGCTGCGCCTGCGGTGGTTTGGACGGACAGCGACTGGCGGGCGAGTGTGAGGAACTGTTCGTTGTTGGCCGACAGTGCATCTGCCGCCAGAGAGGCGAATGCGTCGCGGAAGCCCTGTTCAGCATTCTGCGCGGCCCGGCTGTTCGAGCGGGAGCGAAAGTAGCCGACCGCCAGAGCGATCAGGACGCCGACAACCAAGCCGCAGATGAATCCCAGCATCAATTCCATGGGCACCCCATGAGTCCTTTCGATCTTACGGGGAAGATTCTATCAGCCGTCCCGTGGAAAAGATATACTCCGAGCGTTCATCGACTTCCAGCACCTGCCGGCTAATTGTGGCTGCATGCAATAGACAGGAACGAGTCCATGCTTGATCCAGCCGTTCTATCGTACATTGACTCCTACCGCCCCAGGCATTTGGCGCAGTTGAAGGAGTTCTTGAGATTCCCCAGCATATCGGCCCAGCCGGACCATCACGACGACTGCCTGGCGTGTGCCAATTGGCTGATGGAGCGGTTGCAGGCGTTGGGCCTGCGCGCCGAGTGCGATCTAACGCTGACCAAGCCTCTGGTGTTGGCCGAGAGCCCCCAGCAGGCAGGGCGGGCGACGTTGCTGATATACGGCCACTACGACGTCCAGCCGCCTGAGCCGTTGGACCTTTGGTCCAGCCCGCCCTTTGAGCCGACCGAACGCGATGGCGACCTCATCGCCCGCGGCGCCAGCGACGACAAGGGCCCGTTGCTCTCCTGGCTGAACGCGGCAGAGGCGATGCGGGCGGTGGCCGGTGATTTTCCGGTGAACTTGAAGTTCCTTATAGAGGGCTCAGAAGAGATCGGCTCGCCCAAGGTCGGCGTTTTCGTGGCCAACAACGTCGATCGTCTACGTTGCGATTGTATTGCCATCAGCGACTCGTCCTTTTTCGCCGACGGCGTACCCAGCATTACATACGGCCTTCGCGGCCTGCTGTACGTAGAGCTAACGCTCACCGGCCCCAACCGCGACGTGCACAGCGGCCAATACGGCGGGGCGATCGTCAACCCGCTGAACGCCCTGGCTGGTCTCATCGCCGGCCTGCACGACGAAGATGGCCGGGTGACGCTGCCGGGCTTTTATGACGACGTACTGCCCCCGAGCGACCGCGAAAACCAGGCGTGGAGGGCACTTGGCCGTGAGGATCAGGAAAGGCGGATCCTGGCCGACCTTGGCGTGGCCGACCTGGCGGGTGAGAGTGGGTATAGCACGCTCGAACGGCTGTGGGCGCGTCCGGCGTTGGATTGCAACGGTCTGTGGGGCGGGTACATGGGCGAAGGGCCCAAGACGGTCATTCCGTCATTCGCCAAGGCCAAGCTGTCGGCCCGGCTGGTGTGCAACCAGGATGCCGGGAAGACATTGGCCGGCCTGCGGGCTTACTTTCAGACGAACTGCCCCCGCGGCGCACGGGTGGAGCTGACGGCGCACAGCACAGTGAACCCCTGGCTGATGCCTATCGATTCGCCTGCACTTGCCCTGGCCGTTTCGGCGATGGAAGAGGCATTCGGCCGGTCGTGCGTTCTGGTTCGCGGAGGCGCGAGTGTTCCGGTGACCAGGATGTTTCACGATCATCTCGGCGTCGATCCACTGATGATGGGCTATGCCTTGCCGGACGACAGGGTTCACAGTCCGAACGAGAAATTCCGGATAGACCATTTCCACCGTGGTATAGTGGCTGGCGCTGCGTTGATGAGCAACTTGGCACAGCAGCGATAAGCGGGTCCCGTCAGGGCCTGTAGCGCTTGCCTGCGGCAGTTCGGGCTTGGCCCATCATGGCCGGCTGAGCACGAAGATGGCCAGGTCGGCGTTCAGATTGGGGTTGTCGGCCACCTCGACCCCGCTGGTCGAGTCGAGGGCTATTCGGCGGTGAATGGTGATGCCGAATTCCCTGCAGAAGTTTTCGAAGTCCACGATGCTCAGGAAGTGCCGATTCGGCGAGTGATACCAGGTGTAGGGCAGTTCACTGGTCATGGGCGCTACGCCGAGTTCACACAGTTGGCGTCGGCAGTCCTTGTGGGCGAAATTCGGGAAGCTGGCAATGCCCACTTCACCAACGCGGAGCATCTCCAGGAGCACCTTTTTCGGGTCGCTTACGGTCTGAAGAGTCTGGCTGAGCAGGACGACCTCGAATTGCCTGTCCCTGAAACTGCCCAGGCCGGTATCCAGGTCGAACTGCACTACATCCAGGCCTCTCCGCATGGCCGTCAGAATCGCCTGGCTGTCCAGCTCCAGGCCGAGCAGGTCCTGCTGTCCGCGGCGTTTGAACCTAGCCAACAGCTCCCCGTCTCCGCAACCGAGGTCAAGGACGCCTTTGCCGGGCGGGATAAGCTTCTCGATGAGGTCGTAGTCCAGCCGCCGACTATGAAAGATGCTCCGCTCATCGGGGCACGGCGCCCCGGCCGGTGGCACATCGACAACTGCGGCGCCGTTGAATGTCCTTGCAAGAAAGGCTTCGATCATTGCGCCGTAGGTATCCAGTGCGTCGGGAAGCAGGAAGGCATCGTGCCCGCAGTCGCTTTCGACGTTGCAATAGGTGACGGGCCTCTCTGCTGCGATGATGGCATCGACGATCGTGCGGGACTGCCTGGCCGGAAACAGCCAATCACTGGTAAAGCTGATCACCAGCCATCGGCATCGCGTTAGGCGCATGGCCTCGGCGAGCGAAGGGCGACCACTGGCCAGGTCGAACTGGTCCATGGCAAGGCTGAGCTTGATATAGCTGTTGGCGTCGAACCGATCGACGAACCGCCCGCCCAGGTACGCCAGATAGCTGCCAACGCTGAACTCCTTCTCGTATGCGTAGTCGACGTCACGCGGATTGTGCCGATCGGCGTCGAACTTGTTCTCCATGCTTTCGCCTGACAGGTAGGTGATGTGCCCGATCATTCTTGCGATCGCCAACCCGCTGGCCGGGCCGGCGCCGTCGTAGTACTGGCCGTCGCGGTAGCCGGGGTCTTTTCGTATGGCGTTTCGCCCCACAATGTCGAACCCCAGGGCCTGTGCGCTAAGCCGGCAGGTGGTCGCCAACGGGATAGCGGCCCGCACGCGATCGGGGTACCCCACAGCCCACTGCAATACCTGCATCCCGCCCATGGACCCGCCGATCACGGCCAGCAGCTTGTCGATGGCCAGCGAGTCGAGCAACATTCTTTGCACGTCCACCATGTCGGCGATGGTGATTCGTGGGAATTCGGCGCCGTAGGCCTTACCCGTGGCGGGATTGGCGCAGTTTGGTCCGGTGGTGCCCCGGCAGCCGCCCAGGATGTTGGCGCATATGACGAAGTACTTATCCGTATCGATGGCCTTACCTGGCCCGACGACAAGGTCCCACCAGCCGGCTTCGTCGCTGTCGTCGTGCCGGGCCACGTGCGAATCGCCGGAGAGGGCATGGCAGATGTAGACCGCGTTGTCCCTCGCCGGCGACAGTGTGCCATAAGTCTCGTAGCAGACCGTGACTCTCTCCAGCTGGCCTCCCAATTCCAGCGTCAATGCCTCGTCAAATGTGACGTACTTCGCATGATGCAGTTGTGCGGCGCTGCGATCGGAATCACTGGATGAGAAATTATCTGTCATTGCCTTGTGCCAATTAAGAGTAAGAACCGCCTATCGGGGACGGTCAGCCGGGCCATCGAGGCGGAGGATACGGAAAGAGTCGAACTTATCCAAGCTTCCCAGTGCCTGGACCTCATCGTTCCCTTCCGGGCTGGCATGGGCACCTTCATCGCGACTTAGATAGTCGAGACCAGGTTGCCGTGCGCTCCTCGGGCCAGTTCCCTTGCGCACTCTCGATGACGGCATAAAGTGTACCCGGTCAACTGGAAATGTCAACCTATTGCCCGGCCGGTAGTTTCTCTCAAGGACGTCGAGCCGTCGGTCCGATAACTATACTCGAAGCTCTCGAAGCTTCATTTCACCACCAACGGGAAGGGATGCCGATGGGTACGATCATCGTTGGCGCCGGCGGGCATGGACGGGTGGTCCTGGACATCTTCCGCCAGGCGCACAATGTAAACCCGGTCGGCTTCATAGACGCAAACCCCGCATTACACGGCAAATTTATCGATGGCGTTGAGGTCATCGGCGGCGCCGCAGACATCGCCGCACTGACCGCAGCTGGCGTCGATTCGGCCCTCGTGGCCATCGGCGACAACGCAACACGCAACATCTATGCCCAGGCCCTCCAGGCCAACGGCATCCGCCTGGTAAACGCCATTCACCCCAAGGCCTGCGTGGCAGACACCGCCAGACTCGGAAGAAACGTTGTAATTGCCGCGGGGGCTGTGGTTTGTGCACATTGCCGCATCGGTGACTCCAGCATTATCAACACCGCCAGCATAGTCGATCACGAATCCATAATCGGTCGGTCGGCCCACGTATGCCCGGGGGCCCGGCTTGCAGGGCGAGTGACGGTGGAGGATTTTGCCTTCATCGGGATCGGCGCTACGGTCATTCAGTGCCTTACCATCGGGCGAGGTAGCACCGTCGGGGCAGGGGCGGTCGTGCTGAGAGATGTTTCAGCCTTCACCACGGTCGTCGGTGTGCCGGCCAGGGTAATTCGGGAATCAGCAGAGGCACTTGTCCCCTCGGCCCACGCCGCCAAAATCCGCATCGCCTAGAGCGGCCAAGAGGACCTATGGCCGGTCGAATTCACTGCCGGGGGTGGGACTCGAACCCACACTTGGTGTAAGCCAAACTGGATTTTGAATCCCGCGCGTCTGCCAA